>NZ_JTEV01000020.1 GCF_000786105.1 Bdellovibrio sp. ArHS | reverse complement strand
CTTTTCCTAACCCTGGCGCGTTCAACGCAGGCCAGTTAGGAAAAGTCCCCTGGCACCTTTTGGGTTTTTATTTTGCGGGTGGTTTCTGATAGTTTTTGGAATTGGATTTCTATTTTTTGCCAGTTGAGGGGTAGGAATTCGTAGTTGAGGCGGTTTGCCCATTCGATGATTATTAGAGATTTTTGTTGGCTGAAAAGATCCCAGAAGCCGGAACTTTCTAGGTCGTCGTCGTCTTTGAGACGATAGAGGTCTAAATGGTCTAGGGACTGACCTTCGGCATTTTCGTAGCGTAGATGGATGGCAAAGGACGGCGACTGAACGTCGCGCATGCCTAGGAGTTCGGCAATCAACTGCACCGAAGTTGTTTTACCAGCCCCCACATCACCACTCATTAAGAGGATGGTGCGATCTTTAAGGGCCGGTAAAAGTTCTTTCCAGAACTCTTTAAGTTCACTGAGATTTCTCACTGTTCTTTCCGAGTTCAAAACGTCAGACATTACTTTAAGATCTTTCTCATCTTACTGACGGAAGCTTGAAGACCGTCTTCCAAAGCATAACAAATCAACGAATGACCAATATTCACTTCCTGAAGATGAGGAAGTTTATTTATCAGCTTTGCATGCTGATAATCAAGACCGTGTCCCGCATGAACGTTCATTCCCAAGTAGTGGGCCCATTCAGCAGCGTCTACAAGGCGCTTCCATTCTTTTTCTTTTTTTGCACCCGTCAGTAGAACCCATTTTCCCGTGTGCAGCTCTACAGCGTCGGCACCGATCTCATAAGAGGCTTCCACTTGTTCAATGGAAGGTTCAATGAACATCGAAATTTCAATTCCGATACGTCCCAGCTTTTCAACCATGGGGGCCATTTTCTTAAAGCCCTTCTTTACGTCCAATCCACCTTCGGTTGTCAGCTCGGCTCTTTTTTCCGGAACAAAACAAACCCAGTCAGGACGATACTTCTTCGCAAACTTCACCATTTGCGCAGTGGCAGCCATCTCTAAATTCAGAGGCACAGGGCACACCTTAGAAAGAACTTTAAGATCTTCCAACTGAATATGACGACGGTCCTCACGCAAATGAATGGTGATTTGTTCGGCGCCTCCTTTAACGGAAGCTTTAACGGCATCTAAAAGACTAGGATAAGGCGTAGTTCCGCCTCTCACTTGGCGAAGCGTTGCCACGTGATCTACATTCACACCCAAACGAATTTTATGTTTCATATTATGATAACTCTTTTTCTAAGAACGATGCGATCTCTTCAGCAAATTGACTGATCTGCGTTTTATTTGAACCTTCGACAAGAACCCGAATCACCGGCTCAGTTCCCGAGAAACGAACAAAAACGCGTCCCTCGCCGCCGAGTTTCTTTTCGATGCTAGCAATCAGATTGTCATAGCCGGCAATCTCATGAAGCTCCATACGGCGTTTAACGCGACAGTTGATTAAAACCTGAGGCATGTCTTCAAAAACATGGTTCAGCTCGCTCATTTTCTTACCGGTTTGTTTCATCACCGCAAGAACACTTAAAGCGGCAATACAACCATCACCCGTTGTTGTATGATCCAAGAATATAATATGACCGGACTGCTCGCCGCCCAGATTGTAGCCATTTTTTCTCATCTCATCGACAACGTACTTATCACCGACACCGGTCTTAACCAGCTTGATGCCAGCTTCGTTCATGCGCTTTTCCAAGCCGAAATTGGACATCTGAGTAGCAACAAGAGTGTTTCCTTTAAGAAGTCCGCGCTCTTTCATATGCAAAGCACAGATCGCCAGGATACGGTCGCCATTCACGATATCACCTTTTTCATCCACCATGATCACGCGGTCGGCATCGCCATCCAGACTGATTCCCACGTCCGCACGATATTGAATCACCGCTTCGGAAAGTTTTTGTGGATACAGGGCGCCGACTTTGTCGTTGATATTGGTTCCATTTGGATCATCGCCCAACTGAATAACTTCAGCTCCCAACTCCTGAAACACAGAAGGCGCCACTTTATAAGAAGCTCCATTGGCCGTATCCAAGACGATACGCATTCCATCCAGTGTGTATTCAAGAGGGAACGTGCTCTTCACATAAACGATGTAACGACCTTGAGAGTCATCAATACGCTTGGTGCGGCCGATCTCTTTACTAGGAGGCAGAAATTCCGTCAGGTCTTCTTCAAGCACCAGACGTTCAATTTCCTTTTCCATCACATCTGAAATTTTAAAACCATCCGGACCAAAAACTTTAATACCGTTATCATGGAAGGGATTATGAGACGCAGAGATCACAATACCAGCTGCCGCTCTCATCGTTCGAGTCAAATAGCCAATTCCCGGTGTCGGTAGCGGTCCTACCAACTGAACGAATACTCCCATGGAGTTCAAACCACTGGCTAAAGCCTGTTCAATCATATACCCGGAAAGACGCGTGTCTTTTCCGATCACCACTTTACGCGGAGACGTGACCGGTAAACCGTGCGTTTCCTTTTGTAAGAGATAACCAATAGCCTGGCCGATTTTGACAACCATATCCGGTGTCATCGGCCACTGATTTGCTGTACCGCGAATGCCATCGGTACCAAAAAGCTTCACCTTTTTTTCCACTTTACTGACCTTTTTGTTCGTCATTTGTCTGACCTCTTACCGGAACCACTTCGGCTTGAATCTGATTGGGGCGCACCCCCAGAATTCTTACTCCCAATGGGACCTCTATCTTATTCAAAGGGATGTCTACATAAACCACCCCTTCGCCCTTTTGTGAAATATCAAGTGTGATAGCCTGAGAAAGAGAGCTCTCCAAGAATTTTTTTAAGGAAGAACGCGGACCAGAAACTTTTACTTTGATATGGTCTGTCGTCTGCGCCACCACCTGCGTTCCCGGAGCCGTGATCAAATCAACATCAATGTTTTTACTTAACACAAAATCGCGTCGCCCCAAAATCGTCAACCACAAGATCAACGAGATAAACAAAGCCACAATTTTGTAGCTGAAATTTTCAGTGATAACATTGGACCAACGGCGTTTCACAGAACCTCTCCTTGCTGAGAGAAGGCTTTGTATTTAAGGCCAAAAGTTTCATACAGGGCTTTACGAATATCACCTAGCTCGACATTCGGGCTTAGATGTCCCCCTTGCACGATACCGATGGATTTATTTTCTTCAGAGACCACAAACACCAGCGCGTCGGTCTCTTCAGTCAGGCCGATCGCGGCACGATGACGAGTACCCAAATTTTTGTCCAACGCCGGGTTTTTACTTAAAGGCAAGAAACAGCCCGCAGAGTGAATTTTTCCGTTACGAATCAACACAGCCCCATCATGCATGGGGCTTTCCGGATGGAAGATGGAAGCCACCAGCTCCGCAGAAACCTTCGAGTCCATCTCGGTACCGAATTCGATGTGATAGTCGATCACGATTTCGCGTTCAACCACCACCAAAGCCCCGAAGCCTTTTTGCGCCGTCAGGATGACGCCTTTCGCGATCTCTTCGATAATCTGAGTTTCCTGAATTGTCGAAGCGTCGTTAAAGAAGGGATTGCTTCCGATGTGAGCCAAGGCACGACGAATCTCGCCCTGGAACAGGACAACCACAATCACAAAAAGATTTGAGAAGAATTTTTCTAAGATCCAATTAAACGTAAAAAGTTCCAGCCAAATACTGAGGATGTACCCGATGGCTAGAACTCCAAGCCCAGAAAGCATCTGGATGGTGCCGGTTCTTTTGATCAGAACCAGAATCCGGTAAACCACCATCCACACCAGAAGCATATCGACAGCATCTTGCACGCGCAGATGCTGGACGATAAATATCAAGTTGTCGACAAACTGTTGCAACATCAAGATGCCTCTAAAATATTAAAACGTTCTAAAAACCCGGCGCGAATACTAGACAGTCACGGGACCCGTGTTGCCAACAGGGTCAGATCCCGAAGAATCTTTTTTACCCGCTGTCACCACCGCGCCTAAACCGCCACCATCTCTTTTGTTGCTGCGATATTTTTCGATCTCGCCAACAGCAGCCCCGTTCACGAGCATTTCAACTTCGTGACCGTCGATAGTTTCGTACTCAAGAAGGGCTAACGCCAGTCTTTCCAAAGCATCCTTGTAATCCGTCAGAATGCGCACGGCTTTTGCATAACCTTCATTGATGATTTTAGAAACTTCCGCGTCGATTTCTTGCGCCTTGGATTCAGAGTAATCCTTATGAGTGTGTCCGTACTGCATTCCCAAGAACACAGGACCTTCGCGTTTTTCAAAGGCCAAAGGACCCAATTTACTCATACCCCATTGGCACACCATATGACGAGCCAAGTCTGTCGCACGCTCAATGTCGTTTCCAGCACCAGTTGTGATGTCTTCGAAGATCACTTCTTCCGCGGCGCGACCGCCGAACAAGAATGCGATCATGTTTTCGGCTTTTTGCTTCGACAAGGACACGCTTTCTTTTTCAGGCAATGTTTGCGTCACACCCAAAGCCATGCCACGAGGAATGATTGTCACCTTATGGATCGGATCCAGACCTGTCAGCTTTTTACCAACAAGAGTGTGTCCCGCTTCGTGATAAGCCGTTACACGCTTATCTTCGTCGGAAATAACCATAGATCTTCTTTCAGAACCCATGATGACTTTGTCTTTTGCTTTTTCAAAGTCTTCCATATCCAAATATTTTTTATCAGTACGAGCGGCGATCAAAGCCGCCTCATTCACAAGGTTTTCCAGGTCAGCACCTGAGAACCCCGGAGTTCCACGCGCGATTTTTGAAGGCTCGACATCAGGACCCAATGGGGTCTTACGCATATGCACAGCCAGAATCTGTTCACGACCTTTAAGGTCAGGCTTGTTCACCACCACACGACGGTCGAAACGACCTGGACGAAGAAGTGCGGGATCAAGAACGTCAGGACGGTTCGTCGCTGCGATCAAGATGACACCTTCAGAAGATTCAAAACCATCCATTTCAACGAGAAGCTGATTCAGAGTTTGCTCACGTTCGTCGTGACCACCACCCATACCAGCACCACGATGACGTCCTACCGCATCGATCTCATCAATAAAGATCAAGCAAGGGGCATTCTTTTTACCTTGTTCAAAAAGATCACGAACACGGCTTGCCCCCACCCCGACGAACATCTCGACGAAATCAGAACCCGAGATCGTGAAGAAAGGAACACCCGCTTCACCAGCCACAGCGCGTGCAAGCAAAGTTTTACCTGTTCCCGGAGGACCCACAAGCAGAACGCCTTTGGGAATACGTCCACCCAATTTTGTGTATTTTTTTGGATCTTTTAAGAAGCTGACGATTTCTTGCAAGTCTTCCTTAGCTTCGTCCACACCCGCCACTTCTTTGAACGTCACACGATTTTTATGTTCCGTTAGAAGGCGCGCGCGGCTTTTGCCAAATGACATGGCTTTACCGCCACCAACCTGGATTTGGCGCATGATGAACAAAAACATCGCCACGATCAGAATCAATGGCAACCAGTTCACAATCAAAGACTGAAAGAAACCGCCATTGTCGGCGCGTTCGTAGTTTGGTGTAATGCCGTTGGCTTGAAGAAATTTATAACCCTCATCTTGAGTGTTACCGATGATAGCAAAGTGAGTTCCATTATATTTCTTTTCAAACTCAGGTTTCATCTCACCGATAATTTCACTGGTGTCCTGACGAAAAGTAACAGTGGCAACTTCCCCGGCTTTTACAGCCTCGGTAAATTTCGAGAAGTTAAAGTCAGCAATCGCTTTTTGGTGCTTACTCTCATAGGCCTGAAACAGAAAGACAGCCATAATGATGAGGAAGAACCACAGCGCTAACGTTTTTTGAGTAGATCGCATTTCAGTTCCTTTCAAACGAGGTCTAAGTCACCCTCAAGGGTAACATGATTTAGGGGTCACAAACACCTGTCAAATCAGGACTGGACCTTAATTTGCTGTGCGTTAACTTCCCAATGACATCCGCCGACTTTGAATGTGATCACTTTTTGTGACTTGTCCAGACGCTTTTGTATTTCTTCGAGATGTGACTGCGAAAAATCTTTCTTTTCTAAGGCAAATAAGTATTGCGCTAGAAGTCGTTTTTGTTCGAAAGGACTTAATGTGAGATAAAAACCTCGAGACAAACCCTGTGTCTTATAAGCCTCATTTTGACTCAAAAGATCTCCCCAAGGACGGTTTTCAATCTCTAAAGCAATGGTTTCTAAAGAGCGAGCTAAGGCCGCCGAAGCTCCACGAGAGCGTTTTTCAAGAGCCTTCAGCCACTCCTCACGAATCCAGTTACGCAGAGGGTCCAGGGAGTCATTGCTCGGGTCCTCAAAAATGCGCAATTTTTCTTCACGTAAATATTTTTTGAGGTCTCGTTTTGTGACTTCCAAAAAGGGACGAAACTTCGCATCTTTTAGGACGTGCATCGCTTGAAACCCCTGGGCTCCCGTACCGCGAATCAAACGTAAAAGTCGAGTCTCCAACAGATCATCGCGATGATGCCCGGTCGCGAGAATTTGAAACTCTTGCTCGCGCATCAAACGCTCTAACGCTTCATAGCGAAGCTCCCGATATTCCGCTTCTGATTTAGCCAAAGACGAAGATTTCAGAGGGAAAAATTCAACCCCTAACTTCGCGCAAAGCTTTTCACAAAATACTTGGGCCTCCTTGCGATATTCTTGATTCACATCTTCGCCGTGATGAAAATAGCAGGCCCCCAGAAGATCTTTTTTATGAATTTTTGAAAGCACACGCAAAAGCGCCACCGAATCTGTGCCGCCAGAAAGAGCCACCAAAATCTTTTTGGTATTCAGAGAGTGTGTTTTTAAAAGTTTCCACACGTGATGATCTAAATCTTGCTTGGCTCTTTTTAACTTCACATTTACTCCCCGGCCACCGCCACGGTTTTGATATTGACGAACTCCAGAATTCCGAAGTGACCTAATTCTCGGCCGTAACCTGATTCCTTCACTCCGCCAAAAGGAATCCGCGGATCTGACTTCACATAATCATTCACCACGACAAATCCCGCCTGCAACTCTTTTTCAACAAGCTCTTCGCCTTTTTTTACGTCACCAGTAAAGACACCGCCACCCAAACCATAAGGCGAGGAGTTCGCAAAATCCAAAGCTTCCTGAGTGTTTTTAGCAATCAGAATGGATGCTACCGGACCGAACACTTCTTCGGCGTGCAGTTTGGGATGATTCTTTTCAAAAACCACCACGGTCGCCGGATAATATGCGCCTTCACCTTGCGGAGCTGTGCCCCCTAGAACGACTTTACCACCCCAGGATTTCAACTTTTCCACCTGTTCAATAATCGTTTTTTGAAACTTTTTACTCGCCAACGGCGCGATCTCGGTCCCTTTCATTTCATTCACAAAATGATGGATAAAATCCTTCGCAACTTTTTCGTGCACGATAAATCTTTTTCCCGCCACACAGCTCTGTCCGCAATTCACCAGACGAGCTTTGACACAAGTTTTTGCGGCCATCTCGACATCGGCGTCCTCCAGAACCAGATAAGCATCGCTGCCACCCAACTCCAGAACAACTTTTTTCAAGTTTTTGGCAGCCTCGATGGCGACAGATCTTCCCCCTTGAGAACTTCCCGTGAAGGTGACTCCACGAATGTGGTTATCCGCAATAACCTGCGCGGCCACGTCGTGATTGACCTGAATATTTCGTAAAAGTTTGTAGTTTTTCGTAAGATCAGAAAATATCTGACCGATCAAAGCCGCCGTCCCAGCGGTTAAATCAGCGTGCTTTAATAGAATCACATTCCCGGCCATCAATGCCGGAGCTGCGAAACGAATCGTCTGCCACAGCGGAAAATTCCAAGGCATGATACTAAAAACAACTCCTAAAGGTTGAAAGCTGACTTTTGCTTTTTTATAAGGAGATGAGGGCGCGGGTTGACTCTGCAGCATCTCGGCAGCTTCTTGCGCGTAGTACTCGCAAGTCATCGCACATTTTTCGACTTCGGCCTTTCCCTCCGCCAGAAGTTTTCCCATTTCTTGGTTCATCATTTGCGCCAGTTCCGTTTTGTACTGACGCAGGCTTTGCGCCAACTTGCGCAAGACATCTGCGCGCTGTTCGAAGGAGGTTTGGCGCCAGCTTTTAAAATCTTCACTGGCAGCCTCAATGGCTTTTTTCGCCTCTTCCCAAGATGTGTGTTGATAGGTATTAAGGGTTGCTCCCGTGGCGGGATTCACCGTGGAAAATGCATTCATGGCAGACCTCCATCCGAAAGGCTGCCACAGAATTTTCCATTTTAGGAGAACTAAAGAGTTGTAAATACTTGCGTGAATGAATAAACGAGCCCCATTAAAAATGCCCCCGTCATCGAGCCCCAAGCCACCGACTTATAGAACTTGCCAAGCTGCATGGCGGCCCGCGCATAAGGTCTTTCGGACGCCAACAGAGGAATAGGTCTGACGACAGTGCGAATGAACTGATGACAACACAGACAAAAAAGAACCACGGAGACGACGCTGAGAATTTCATTTTCCATGCTGACTTCTTCGGCAGGAAACTGTCTCAACTTGAGATCTACCTTGGTCGAGTTTTATTCGGTGTCTTTGGGAGTGTTTTCCTTTTTGATGATATCGATTTCAGCCGTGATTTTAAATTTGTGAGTTTCGGCGAATTTAGATGCTTCTTTCACAAAATCGATTTTTTGGATAATCCCCAGAATTTCCTTCGTCACACGATTGGTGACTTCTTCTTTGGATTTATTCGCTCCTTGAATTAGAAGATTCAAAGCCTCTTTTGGAAGCTTTAATTCCGAAACATAGGCGCGCAGACTTTCCTCGGTCATAAAAGCCGCACTGACTCCGGCCGTAAAAACTTTTTTTACCGTGTCCCCCAGAAGACCTTTCAGATCTCCTGAGTTTGAGTCCTTTTCATCTTTCCGGTTTGAATCATCAGACGCCATAAAGTTGTTTTACCCGCTTGTGATAACTACTAATCATATTGGGAAGATTCACACTGACCAAGGCGTTTGCAATAGGACCGGGAACAAACATACTGAAGGTGGCCTCTACAGAGTAGGTCGCACGGGTTTTCCCAGCTTCATTTTCCAACTTCCAGGAGCCAACAGAGGTCTTAAAAATGTCCCCAGAGGCAAATTCCCACGTAATGCTCTGAGACGCGTTTTCCGTCATCCACAGACTGTACTTAAAAGACTTCATCACTTGCACGTTGTATTCAACAAGCTTGCGATGGCCTTCGGACTTTAAAACTTTGCACTGTTTTACCTCTGGTAAAAACTCGTGATATTTTTCATAGTCGGCGATGATTTTATAAAACTGTTCGGGAGTACAATTAAAAACTTCGGTGGTTGATGCTTTTGCCATAAGCTAAGTGTGGCTTTTTGCTAACACTGAGTCAACGCAGGTCTGGACCCGCGCCCTCAATATGTATTATGTTGCACTATCTTAAGAGCTGGATTTTTTAAAAAGAGCCTCTGCCGCCGCTCGTAATGCCGCTGCTTTATCGACACCTCCGCCACTGCCTTTGCGTGGCGTGAAGTAGTCGCAGAAGTTGGCGCGATCTTTTTCGCGAACCACATCAGCTTGGGGTTCGCGGCATTCATTGTAGACTTTGGGATCATAGTGTTCGCAGTTTTTGCAGACATGCACATCGGCACGACAGTTGGGACACTCTTCGCGGCGACCGATGACTCCGGTAAAAGCCATCTCTTTGTTGCAATTAAAACAGAACAACTTACTTTCCATTATTGCGGCTTCTTGTTCAAAACGTGATGTGCTTCCACGTTGCGGATGGTGCCCGTCGCCGAACGCATCACGATGGAATGAGTTTTCGCCAGTCCTCCAGGCATAAAACGCACCCCTTTTAGAAGAGATCCATCCGTCACACCTGTCGCGATAAACATCACGGGTCCTGAAGCCAACTCATCAATCGTGAATTTCTTATCCAGGTTCTTGATGCCCATACGCGTGGCGCGTTCTTTTTCTTCTTCATTTCTGAATTTCAAACGCCCTTGGAAATCTCCACCTAAACACTGCATGGCCGCCGCGGAAATGACACCTTCCGGAGCTCCGCCAATTCCTAAAAGCAAATCAATCCCGGTATCATTCCAACCGGTTGAAACCGCCGCAGAAACATCACCATCACCAATAAGATTGATGCGTGCGCCCGTGGCGCGAACTTCCGCAATCAATTTTTCGTGACGTGGACGATCTAAAATCACCACAGTCATTTCACTTACGGATTTTCCCGAAGCTTTTGCCACGGCTTGCACATTTTCAGTTGCGGATTTATCGATGTCGATATGACCTTTCGCCGCAGGACCACAGGCGATCTTATCCATGTAGGTGTCGGGCGCGTGCAAAAACTTCCCTTGCTCTGCCACGGCAATGACCGAAATAGATCCTGGTCCCCCGGTTGCGCAAATTGTGGTTCCCTCTAAAGGATCCAAAGCAATATCCAAAGCGGGAGATTCCTCGGTTTTATGACCGACTTTTTCGCCAATATACAACATTGGCGCTTCATCACGTTCCCCTTCACCGATCACGACAGTTCCGTTCATGCGGATATGATCAAACGCGCGTCTCATCGCATCGACAGCGGCTTTGTCGGCCGTTTTTTCTTCTCCGCGACCCACCCAGGTTGCAGATGCCAGAGCGGCTGCTTCTGTTACACGTACGAATTCTAAAGCCAGGTTTCTGTCCATGCGTCACTCTCCGCTGCGGCTTTCATTTCAGCCGACAATCTTTGTAATTTTAAATCAGGTCCTAATGCTACATGCACGGTCTTCGCAAGCGAACATATTTCTTTATTACGTCCGCGCAAACGATACTGCAAAACGATGCGGTTTCCCTCCGTTCGCCCCTGCACTTCGATTTCTAAGTCATCGCCAAAAAAAGTTGGTTTCAGATGCCGCACATGAGTTTCATAAACAGCAAACTGACTTGCCGATCCCGGCTTTTGATAGTCCAAGAGTCCTTTGGCGTGCGCCCACCCCACCCTTGCCTCTTCGTAAAAACGAAGGTAATTGCTGTGGTGAACAATCCCCATGAGGTCGGTTTCGTAAAACTGCACTTTGTGACGATGAATAAACATTGATTATTTCTAGTCTAAACGGTTAGTTTTAGTCAACCGGCTGCGGGGCCGTAAAGCAAAGTGCCCTTGGCAAAGAACGAAGCAGCCTCAATAAAGGACGATATGACAGCCACTGAATTTCAAAAAAATCTTCCCATGCAAATCACTCTGAGTCGTATCTTTGCGGTGCCTGTAATTGTGGCAATGATGTGGCCGAACACACTGCCCTGGAACATCGCTGCTGCGGTGTTTTTCATTCTGGCTTCGATCACGGACTACTATGACGGTTATTACGCCCGTAAATACAATGCCGTGAGCAATTTCGGGAAATTCATGGACCCGATCGCCGACAAAATTCTTGTCACCAGTGTCTTAGCGATGCTTTTGGCGCAGGGAAAGATCGATGCCTGGATGGTGATTATTATTCTGGCCCGCGACAATTTTATTGGCGGCATTCGCTCCGTTGCTGCGGCAGATCAAATCATTATTGCCGCCAAACCGGCCGGAAAGTGGAAAACGGCCATGCAGATGGTGGCCATCCCCATTGTAATTATTGGAAATTTAGAGCCCTATCTGCCTTATTTGGACAAAATTGGTTACGGCGTCTTGTGGATCAGCGTCATTTTGAGTATAACCAGCGGTATTGAATACTATTTAGGATATCTAAAAAGCCGCAAGGCGTAGTGGGCATTTATGCTTTTGCATTTTTCACCTAGCAACTGGTTCTTCATTTTTTTAGCTCTTCTGCTATCGAGCTATTTGAAGATCGCATCGGCGAAAACGCAAAAGCCTGTTTACTTCGCAAGTTCTTCTTTCAGTTCTATTCTTCGTTAATGCGCATCCACGACTTTATTCGTCTTCTCTTTAAATCTTAAGAAATAAAGAGGGACGAATGATAAAGAAAAAATCAACATCATCAAAAACATCAGTTGCGTAAAACTCAACATAAAAACTTGGTTTTGAATCCGACCGTACAAGCTTCTTAACGCCGCTTCAGAGCCCGTTGCCATACCCAAACCTTCGCTCATTTTTCCCGCAAGCCCCGTGGACGATGAATAGTAGGCATTTTGAGTCTGGGGATTTAATAGCGATACTTTAGCAGAAAGATCCAGGTAATTCTGATGACTGTTTTTTGTTAACAGAGTTCCAATCAACGCAATCCCGACACTGCCACCAATTTGCCGAGCCAAGTTCAAAAGTCCTGAAACCTGCCCCATCTCGACACCCTTGAACTGACTTAAAATGGAAGAGTTGATCGGCACAAATAAAAACGCCATCCCAAATCCGCGCACAAACATCATGTTCAGCACATCACGTTCTGAGGAAAGAGGTGACAATCGCGTCATCAAAAATAGACAGACTTCCAGCGACACCAAACCGACAAAGATCAAAACCTTCGGATTCGTTCCCTTGAACATTTGCCGTCCCACGAAGGGCATGACTGCCGCCGTCAGAAGAGAGCCGGGAATAAAAAGCATCCCCGTCTGAGTGGCATCCAAATGCAAAGTGCGTCCCACGAAAATCGGCAGAATGAAGACCACGCCGTAAAGAAAAAAACCGACCATCGCCATGAGTGCTACGCCGTTACTGACAAGCGGCTTTAAGAAAAGGCGCACATTGATGATAGGATTTTTAACTCGTAACTCCCACCACACAAAAAGAGGCAGGCTGACTGTGGCGATGATGGTGTTCACTAAAATCATCCGTGAAGCAAACCAGTCTTCTGCTTCTCCTCTTTCAAGAACGAACTGCAAACAGCCGATTCCCAAAACCAGAAAAGTCAGACCCCAGATATCCAGCTCATGTTTTTCCTGATGGGTGGATTCTTCTTTAGGACGATTGAAAATCACCGCCGCGCCAACGAAAAAGGCTAACAACCCCAAGGGCAAGTTAACATTAAAGATCGATCGCCAACCAAAGTTATCGGTAAGATATCCGCCTAAAGTCGGCCCCAAGGTGGGCCCAATCATCACGCTCATCCCGAAGATCGCACCGGCGATCCCCGCTTTTTCTTTAGGGAACTGCTCATAGATCAAAGTTTGTGACGTGGGCAGAAGGGCCCCGCCAGCCAGTCCTTGTAAAATACGAAAGACCGTCAGCGTTTCAAGATTAGGCGCCAGACCGCACGCCACCGAAGTCCCGGTAAAGAGCAAAATACATCCAAGGTAATAGGTTCTGCGCCCAATGCGCTCTCCCAACCAAGCAGAGACCGGCAAAACAATCGCGTTGGCAATAGCGTATCCGGTGATCACCATACTGATATCTTCTAAAGTCGCACCCAGATTCCCCATCATAGAGGGTAGCGCCACGTTGACAATCGAAGCATCGACGATTTCCAAAAGAGAAGCCATCACCGCCACGACAATAATCAGTACGGATTCTTTTTTCATACAGCGACCTTAGTGCTTATGCACTTTAACAAATGCAGACAAGCCCGCTTTCAAAGCTTCCACTTCTTCTGCCGTGACATTTTCAAATTTAATTTTTACGGGAACACGCTGAACAACCTTCGTGAAGTTCCCTGTCGCATTATCTGGCGGTAGCAAAGTAAACGTCGCCCCTGTCGCTGAACTGATTGATTCAACCACGCCGACAAAACTTTTTCCTGAAATGGCGTCGACGTCGATATTCACGCGCTTACCCGGTTGCACACCCTCAATTTCGGTCTCTTTGAAGTTGGCCGTCACCCAGCGTTCGCCAGAATCCACAAATCCGATCAGTGGAACGCCTGGCGCCGCCAACTGCCCCACTTCGACAGATTTTTTTGCAATAAAACCATCTGAAGGCGCTTTGATTTTGGTGTTTTCAAAATTAAGTTCTGCTTGCGCGACCTGTGCTGACAGAGCTTCAAATTTCGCTTTGGCTTCCGCAAATGCCGTGGAAGCACCGTCATACTGCTGCTGCGACACCACACCTTTTGATAGAAGCTCAGAAAGTCGTCTTTGATTTTTTTCAAGATCCCGCTTGCGCGCCTCGACGGAAGAAAGTTCCCCGCGAATCTGCCGAAGAGTGTTTTGATAATCGCGTTCATCCAGTTCAACCAGAAGATCGCCTTGTTTTACGCGCACACCCTCGGACACATGCACGGCCTTGACGTACCCGCCGACTTTTGCAGCGATCATCACCGAGTGAGCTTCCACTTGAGCATTGTCCGTCGTGACATACATAAAGTGCTCATAAATAAAATAAAGACAACCGACGGCAGCAAGAGCCCCGATTCCTGACAAAATCTTTTTCTTCTTATCCATTTTTCAACCTCAATTAAAATCAACCAATTTTTGACCGGTGCTAAGCTCTAGATTCACCAGGGCTTCGAGCGCACCCATTTGCGCATTCACAGAACCGGCTTTGGCCCGGTAAAGTTCGGCCTCAGCATCAAGAACATCCGTATTTGTGCGCGCACCGACTTTCTGACCCTCGCGAGACAGACGAACACTTTCTTCTGATTTTGCGATGTCGTTCTGACGAGCCTCGTAGACCGCACAGTAATAGAGATATTTTCTTTTCCAAAAATCGAAATCACGTTTGGCTTTGAGCTCGGCTTGACGAAGAGTTTTTTCAGCTTGATATTTTTGTTCAATACTTTGTTTAGAACGTGAAATCGACGTCATGCCATCAAAGATATTCCAGGTCAGACTGATCCCGTATTGCCAGGCATCGCGAAAGCCATTTTCATAGTCATCGAAGCGATCATTGCGATTATTATAGTATTGATACTGCCCCACCAAAGCCAGACGAGGAACCCAGTACTTTTCTGCGGAGTCTTCCTGATGACGAAAACCTTCAGCCTTTTGTCGCAAGGCCTGTAAATCTTTGCGCTCTTCAGGACTGAACGCACTTAGTTTCGCGACAAGCTCCGGCTTCAGGCGAGGTAACGCGCCTTCAACTTCAGAGACATCCTCGTCCTGTCCCAGGGCTTCACTAAGACGAGCTCGTGTCACTTCTACATTGTCTGTCGCATTTAAAAGCTCAGACTGCGCTTCACTCATTTGCACTTCGACGCGCAAGACATCGTAATTTGTTGATGTCCCGACCTTTTTGAAAAGTCGCACGTCCTTCAGATGATCATTTAAGGCCCGCACATTTTGTTCGGCCACGGTCTTGAGTTCTTTGGCGGCTAAGGCCTTATAGAACAGAACAATCACTTCACGTTCCACCTGAAAACGCGTCCAATCAAAGTCGTTCTTAGCAGAATCTGCAAAGGCCCCGGCACTGAGATAACGATGGGTGCTGGCAAACCCATCAAAGATCGACCACTGTGCCGTCAGATAAAGATTCGTTGTCGGCACCACTTGTGGAATCGTCAGCGGCGTATTGTTCATATTGACGTCCACCAATGCATATTTTTTATCAAACAGATAGCTGGCGTTTGCCGACAACGTCGGCAAGAAGCCCGCATAGGACTCTGTCGATTTCCACTGGCTTTCTTTATATTGAGATTCCGACTTCTGCACTTTCGGCGACTGGGATAAGGCGGTGTTGACGGCCTCATTCAGCTTAAGACCTTCCGCGAAGGATTTAAAAGAGACGAAGCATACAAGCACAGACAGAAGCAACTTGAGTGAATTCATAAGCCACCTAATTATGCGATAGTTTTAACATCGAACCGTTTGCTTCGCAAACGATTTGTGGTACTATCGATTGAGTATAAAAAACCACACCTTTTGATTTCATAGGAGGTCACTTTGAAAAAAAATGAAGCCGGCTCAATTCCGACGTGCTATGGCGGCGTTCATCCAGCTTTAAAAACCTCTTTTGGCTATTCTTTTATCAAAGCGGCCATGAAATACCGCTCCATGCTCTCACAGGAACTTGAGAAACATAAACTTGTGACTGCGCATATCGGGATATTAAAACTTTTAAATCTGTTTGGCCCCGCAAGCCAGATCGGATTGGGACAAGATATGGGAATCGACAAAGCGTCGATGGTGAAGTTTATTGATGGCTTAGAGAAAATGAAATGGGTGCGCCGCCTTCCTGACAAGATCGATCGCCGTATCAAATTGGTTGAGATCACACCAAAAGGAAGTGACGGGCTGAAGAAGATTCTTGAATTGCACAGCCGTGTGACGGAAGAATTTCTTTCCCCCCTTCCCGCGAAAGAACGCAAGGCCCTGCATGAGGTTTTGAATAAACTGACTTAAAGAGACGCTTACGGAACATCGTAAATCGTTCATTTCATGAAGGTTTTTCATTCTGACGTAAACACCCGGAACACTTTCAAGGTAAATCCGCGGCGTTTTTGAGTCTGTGAGTGACACTCGTAAAATTCCCGTCTAAATCCTCGGCCATGGCAAAACACCACTATCGCGACTATCTTCTTAAAGAACTTGAACGCCGACAAAAGAAAAATCCGTCCTACTCTCTTCGTGCCTATGCGCGCGACTTAGAGGTCCCCTGTTCTCGTCTCAGTGAAATTCTTAACGGCAAAGTGGGTCTGTCTGAATCCCGCGCCATGAATCTTGCGGTAAAACTGAACCTGGCTCCTTCGGAAAAAGATTTTTTTATTGATCTGGCTTTGTCAGAACACGCCCGTAGCGCCGTGCTTCGCGAGATGGCCTTAAAACGCGTGCAGGCGCGCGAAGAAGCTTTCGAAAAAATTGGTGAAGATCAATTTGCAGTCATCTCTGATTGGTATCACACGGCCATCGCCGAGCTGATGCATCTGGATCAATTCACCGCCACCCCCGAAAACATTTCACAACGCTTGGGCCTGACTTTAGATACGACCGAAAAAGCTTTGGAACGTCTGGAAAATGTCGGTCTGGTTACAAAATCCAATGAAGGCACCTGGATGCCGAGTTCAAACAAGTATTCGTCAAGCTATGGCGCCTCTTCCGAAGCCGCCCGCACCTTCTTTCAGCAGATGCAGACGAAAGCGTCAGAGGCTATGACACCACAAAGTGGTAAACGCTGGGACATGGGTTGCACCTTGGTTCCCACCAACCGTGATAAAACCAAAGAGATTGCAAAAAAAATCCGCAACTTCCGTCTGGAAATCATGCAGGAGTTGCAAGACTCGGATAACAAAGACTCTTTATTTGCGCTTTCCACCAGCTTCTTTGAAGTCACGTTTCATCACGATTAACCACTACCCGACTCGCATCCGCGACGCTCGCGGATGCAGGGCATCTGAATCATTTCCCAACAAAACCTTAAAGTTTCCCAACACATTCCCGTAAGTATCCTGATTTGAAGAACGTCTCGCTTCTTAGTAGGTTCGGCGCCACAAACAACCCAATGAGGAGTTCTTCATGAAAAAGCTTTTCGCAGCTTCTTTGCTTTTGGCTGCATCTTCCGCAGTCGCTTGCCCTAATGGTCTGACCTCGCTAGGCGAACACAATGGTGTTGAACGTTGTGAATTGAAAGGCACTTACCTTTCTTCCACAGTACGTCTGACATCTCAATATGAATACATTATTAATGGTGGTGTTTTCATCGGCGACGACAACAGTAATTCATCAAAACTTGTGATCGAACCCGGAGTCGTGGTTCGCGGTTTGCCGGGATCATTCATTTCTATTATGCGTGGTTCAAAAATCGAAGCGGTAGGAACCGCAGATCAGCCCATCCGTTTTACATCCATTAAAGAAACAGGCCGCAAACGTGGCGAATGGGGCGGATTGGTTCTGAACGGCAACGCTCCTATTAATGCCTGTAAAATCACCGGTTCTTCTGTTTGTGAAGCTATGTCCGAAGGAATCAAAGAGCGGGAAGTGAAGTTTGGTGGCGCAAATCCTCAAGACAATAGCGGCATTCTTAAATACGTGATCGTTGAATACGTGGGTTATCCCATCGCTCCCGACAATGAACTTAACGGAATCACTTTTAATGGCGTGGGTTCAGACACAGAAGTGGACTACATCCAGGTTCACATGAGCTCTGATGACGGCATTGAGTTTTTCGGCGGCACCGTGAATGCAAAACACGTGGTCTTGAGCGGCAACGAAGATGACTCTATGGACTGGGATTTTGGCTGGAACGGAAAAATGCAATTCGTTCTGATCAATCAAGGTTCAGACAAGGTCGATAACGGTATTGAAGCGGACAACTTGGCTTCACCGATGAATGCGACACCTCGTTCAAATCCAATCATCAGCAATATGACACTTTTGGGCTCGGCTCAAAGTTCTTACGGAATGCTTCTTCGTCGTGGCACCGGCGCGCAACTTTCCAATGTGATTGTTTCAGGATTCAGCAAAGCCTGCATTGATATCGACGACGCCGAAACTTTCAAAAACGCTGCCATTAATCAGAATGGTGTTCTGCAAGCAACAGGTCTGACTATGCAACACTCGATCTTGAGCTGCAATAAACCTTTCGAGAATGAAAACGGGGATCTTTTCGCAACTCAAGACTGGTATGCGGCGCAAGCAGGCAACCTAGTTACAAATCCACTGTTAACTGGCTGGATGCCAGAAACAAACAGCCCGGCTTTGGGTAACGGAACTATGCTTGAAGACTTCTTCTTCGAGCCGGTTGATTACATCGGTGCCTTCGGTTCTGACGACTGGACTCAAGGTTGGATTGTCGACTCTATCAACTAAGAAGGACTCATAAATTGAGACTGATTCTTCTGACCAGCATTTTGATCTTCGCAAGCCTTTTCGCAAGAAAAGGCTTTGCCACAAGCCCCGGTGACAACCCGGGGGTGAGCACCCTTTCGCTGAAAGCGGTGAACTCTGAAACCTCTTCATCTGAAGAAGAAGAGATGGTTATTCTAGCCCCTTCTTCAGTCCGTAACAAAGCCGACCTTTTGTCGGTTAAAAAAAATTCCGCAAAAGTCGTCGATGGCTCTTCCGCCGAACAGATGTCTCGGCAGGGAGATGGCAATGCGGCGTCTGCTTTAAAACGTGTGACCGGTGTCACGATCAAAGACGGCAAATATGTCATCATTCGCGGACTGGGCGAGCGCTATAGCCTGGCTCGTTACAACTCCTTCTTTTTACCTCCTTTAGAGTCGACAAAAAAACAAGTCGCACTGGATCTCTTTCCCACGGGAGCTCTTTCAGCCATCCAAGTAGATAAAACCTATACCGCGGACTTGCCTGCGGAATTCGGTGGAGGTTTAGTCACCCTTCGCAGTCGCGACTATTTAGGTTTTGAAGGCTTTCGCTTGCAAGTAGGTTTTCATCTTAACGGCGATTCCAGCGCTCTCTCTTATCACAAAGGTTCGCGGGATCTTATCGGCGAGGACGATGGGACCCGAGCTTTGCCAGCAAAAATCAAAGGCATTCTTGATGCTGGCCGTCCCCTTATTCGCAAATCTCCCGGAGTCGATAATGGCTTTACAGATGCCGAACTGGAAGAATTTGGCAGACTTCTACCTAAAAACTACAACACTTTCAACGATGCGACGACACCTCTGCCACGTCTGCAATTACTTGCCAGTCATCAGCACGCTCTTTTCGGCGCGAAGTACTTCCACACGGAAACATTTTCGTACGCGCAAGACCTAGGGTCTTATGAAGCTGCACAAAGAACTTACAATCTGTCTTCCGGGACACAACTTGAATTAGCAGAAGACAATAAAATTGAAAGATATACGACAGAGACCAATATCAGCCTGACCCATTCTTCACTTTTTAAGTGGGGCCCTATTCACGATTTGAAAATTGATTTATTGGCGCTAAGAAATAGTTCCGACGAAGTCTATCGCAAAGACAATGAAGGCCCTGGCGTCAATGATCATTTACGCAAAATCACCCGCCTTGAGTTTTCTCAGCGCGACCTGCTGGGCACACAGATTCACTCGACTTTTAAACCAGAGAATTATGAAATAAAAAATGGCCTGGCCTTCACCACCGTCACGAAACAAACCCCGGATCAACGGGATTATACTTATCGACAAAAGCAGTCGACCGATCCTTTAGAGCTGGACCCCGAAGTCTCTGGCAACTCGCGCTCTTGGGGCTCGTTAAACGAGCAGGATCTGGAACTGCAGACGGAAATTTCCCGTTCCTTTGCAATCCTGCAACTCCAGAACAAATGGTCTTTAGGGTTTCAGAATCTACAAAGACAACGAGAATCTAAAACCTATCGTCTGCAATACGTGAAAGACTATCTGGCCGGACAGACTCCCGATTTAACCCTGCCCCCAGACCAGATTTTTGAAAAAAGCCAAGACTGGATTCTGGTCAATCAGACCCAGGCAGCGGATCGCTACCTGGGACAACAACAGAAACAAACTCTTTATACAGAGATCAAAACGGAATGGAATGAGCAGGTGCAAACCTTGGCAGGCTATCACCTGGAAAAAAATGATCTGCGTGTTGATAACTATGCTTTCGGCAGCGCTACGCCCGACTCGGGAAGCCGCTTAGAAAGTTTAGATGGACTTCCCGCTTTGACGCTCACTTGGACACCCGTTGCCCAGCACAAAGTTTACCTCAGCACCTCTGAGACCTTGGCTTATCCTGATTTCCGGGAACTCAGCCCCGTTCGCTATTTCGACGATGAAAGTGGTTATGAGGCCCGCGGAAATTCGCGTTTACAAAGCACGCTGATTCATAGCCAAGACATCCGCTGGGAATACTATCCCCACGAGGAAGAAGTCCTTTCACTTGGCGTCTTTCAAAAAGAATTTACGCGACCGATTGAAGACGTGTTTATTCCGGTAGCGGGCTCACTATTAAAGGCCCCCCAAAACGCAAAGAAGGGCCACCTTCTAGGACTTGAAGCTGAGATCCGCTTAGCTGCCCGCCGTTGGATGCGTGAACTGCGTTTTATCAGCATTTCTTTTAACGGGGCCCTTATGCAAAGCTCGGTTGAATTAGACCCGGCCCAGTCTGGAAACTTAACCAATGACACTCGCCCTATGCAGGGACAAAGCCCGTGGCTGTTCAATAGCGAAGTGTTCTATCAACGCGATCCAAAGGGCTGGCTTCTTAGTCTTTCGTACAACGTCAATGGCCCTCGCATCTTTGCCGTCGGCACCGACCAGCGTCCCGATGTGTATGAACAGCCCTTCCATCAGGTGGATTTCAATGCAAGCTGGGCTCCCGATAACAATGGCAAGTGGGGTTTTAAGTGGCGCAATATTCTGGATGCCCAAAGAACTCTTAAGATGGACGACAAAACCACATTAGAATACAAACAAGGGGCCGACATCTATGTCAGTTATACAGCGACGATTTAGTGTGCTCGCGATCCTGTTAATTCTAACAGTGAATTGCGCTCGTCATGACTTAACAATATCCCCTTATGAAAATGCCAGGCAGTCGACGGTCATCAAAGAAGAAAGTGACGAGCTTAAACTGTATGAGTTGGCCCTTAAGGATGAAAACCTTGCGGCGATTTTAAGACTGGGAGCACGCCTGGGATGGGATGCAGAGCTCACCTCTTCTTTGCGTCCCCTCAATATCGCCATTCAATATCAACGCATCAAAGCCATTCGCCTGCTGCGCGCTCAAGGTGCGAAGTTAGATCTTGTGCAAATCGAAGGACAAAATGCGACGGCCTGGGCCTTAAACCTTCCGCCCGAAAAAGAGACGCTTAAACGCGCCCTGCTGGTAGACCTTACCCTTGAAGCCGATGAGGTTCTGGGGCTGATCGCAGCGAATAACTACAAGGATTTGAAAAAACGCATCGATGAGGGGTTCAACGTCAATCAACATCTTAGCAATGGCGAAAGCCCTTTGACCGAGTCGTTGAAAAAGAACAAAGCCCTGGCACTGAGAGCCCTTTTTCTAGCAAGCGACCTGGATGTGAATTTCGCCAATCGTTTTTTGGAAAAACCTTTGGCTTTAGCCAAAAAGATGAATAACAAAAAAGTCGAGGAAGAACTGATTAAACGAGGAGCCACCTATGAATGAATCTCTTTTTAAACTTGCTCACTATGCCGACCGCGGTGTCCTGTATCTGCTTTTAGTGCTTGCTGCTATTTCTACGGTCTTGATCGTTTTAAAAATTCTGCAGTTTACCCGCGCGGTCAAAGTACAGAAAGTCTTAGATGGCGTTTTAACTGAAATGCTTCAAGCAAAATGGGAAGGACAGTGGCCTGAAGAAATCCAAAAATCAGATCTTAAAGATCTTTTAGAGACGTCCTCGAATCACCTGAAAACTCAAGGGCGCTTCGGCTTTGAAGAAACTTTCGATACTTTAAAAACACGCTACCTAGGCCGATTTGAATCCTCTTTGGCGTTTTTAGCAACTGTAGGGTCCAATGGCCCCTACATCGGTCTTTTTGGAACTGTGTTAGGTATTATGAAGGCCTTTCACGACATGTCACAGGCCACTGATGGCTCTGCAAATTCGGTAATGGCGGGGATCTCTGGTGCCTTGGTGGCCACGGCTGCGGGTCTTTTGGTCGCCATTCCTTCGGTTCTGGCTTTTAACTTCTTTCAAAAGAAGCTGAAGAAGATGAGTGCGCTCTTGCAACAGACCAAGGAAATGATGGGCGTGCAAAAGATTCTCTTGGGGGAACACCATGGCCGCTAAGACCTCGCAAGAAGATGACTTGGTATCAGACATCAATATAGTTCCCTTGGTCGACATCATTCTGGTGGTTCTTATCATCTTTATGGTGACAAGCCAGGCGCACCAACAAAATGAACAGATGAAAGTGCAACTTCCCTCGGCCGCCGGATCAAAAGCGGAAGAAGTTAAAAATCTGAAAGTGATTTTAACCCAAAATGGTAGCATGTATCTGGACGGCGAAGAAGTCACCGAACTAAGACTGAAAGAGATCATCCGCGATTCTTTGCAAGACAATCCCGATCTGTCAGGGGTTTTAGTCGCCGACGAAACCATCCCCTATGGGGAGGCGGTGCAGGTTCTGGATTGGATTCAAAGCCAGGGCGTTCAAAAACTTTCCCTCTCGGTAGGAGGACACCGATGAAATATTTATTCTTAACACTCACCCTACTTCTGCTTCTTCAACCCGGCAGAGCTAAAGCGGACATCGAAGAGATCAGCCGCCTTCGCGAAGATGTGGAGATCCTGGCGACCGAGACGGAAGAACTCAAAGCGACTCTGAAACAAGAGGAAGCGATCTATAGCGGAAAATACCAGGATTTGAAAAATCAGATCCTTCGAGAAAAACTTAAAAGAATTCAGTTGGAACAACAAATTGCGCAGTACCAGACCAAACGCAAAGCACAAAGGTCTCAGCCTGGCGATTTGAATCTGAAACAAGCCCAGGAGCTACAACAAAACTTCTTAAGAAGAATCCAGCCTCTTGAGAAAAGAGTGAGCTCCACCACGGCCTGGAAACAAGATTTGCAGAAGTTAGAAGACCTTCTTCGCGAAGGTCAATTGAACCTTTACCAGATTAAACTGATTCAATTTATGGAAAGACGTCTGCAGGAGTCCACCCAAGTTCGCAAGAGTTTTCAGACGCTTCCCCATGCCGCAGGTAAGACTTTTGAAGTTTTGAACCTGGGATATCTGATCAGTTTTGCCAAGAACCAAGACAGCGCTTACGTTTTTTCCGCCGATAAGGGCTGGTTGGCTTTAACTACTGACTCGCAGAGAGAGGCCTTGGAAAGAATCTTCGCCGATCATAAAAAGCGCAGTTTGCAATTTATTCCTCTTTCACCCTTTCCTCAGCTAGAAGAAAATAAGGACAAGTCCTATGTTCGTCGCTAAATTCATCTTTATCCTCTCTTCGCTTTTGTGGGCTCAGGACTTTGAAACGGCTTTGCAGCAGGAAAAACAATTTCTGCAAAAACAAAAGCAGTCTCTGGAGGCTTTGCAACCTCAGCTTAAGGCCCAATCGAAACGGCGCCTGGCCAACTATGAAAAAGAAATTCTTAAACTTCAGAGCGAGCAGTCCGCACTGCAAATTTCCAATAAGGATTTACAGGAACAAGCGGAAGAGTTGAAGGAGGCTTTGCTTCATCACTCTAAAAGTTCTGAACAAACGAAAAAATCCTGGGATCTTTTTCAGAAGGAGGTCTTTGACATTCGCAAGCTTCAGTATTTCAGCGCAGAGGATTTTGGCACGCAAAGTTTGAATATGGACGATTTCAACAATCGCCTTATGCTGCTGGATCAGGCCTTTGAAGCGCTTGAAAGCTCGACTGCCGTTTATCAATTGCGCGGCAGCTACCTTGACCAGGGGATTTTAAAAGAAGGAACTCTTCGTCGTTACGGCCTGATTGGTGCTGAAACAGCCGAGACAACAACAACGATGATTTTGGGTGCTTCTAAGGAAAATCTGCCTGAGGTTAAACTCACGACCAAAGATCTTCAGGGGGAAAAAGGGTTCATTTACTTTAATAGTTTACAAAACAGCAAAGAGCTTAAGCTGCACGCCAGCTGGATTGATCGTTGGGCCCATGCATTGCCCATGGTCTTTCTAGGTTTTGTATTTGCGATAGTCATTGGTTTGTTCGGTCTTTTTATCAGGGAATAATATGCGGGTGTTTTTAGTCGTCGCCGTTTTCTCGGTCTTGATCTTCATACTGGCGCGCCCCTTTGCGATGTTGTCCTGGGAAGACATCGCCGAAGACCTTCCCGCAATTCCCGTGCAAGTGGCCTTGGCTCCCGACGCCCAGCCCGAACCACCGCCTGCGCTGACGGAAGACCTGACACCTGAATCAGAACAGAATCAAGACACCTTGACTGATATGGGATTTGGCTCTTCTTTCGAAGGCTCTGGTCCCGCGGTGAGTGGCTTAGGAAAGAATTCTTCCGGCAACAATGGAATTCAACAGATTCCCGCCAAAGTCCTGCGCCGGGTAGAACCGGAATACCCTGCTGCCGCTAGAAGCTCAGGCCTTGAAGGACTGGTCGTATTAAAACTGCGTATTGGTCCCAAAGGCGAACTTGTTGATACACAGATTATTCAAAGCGAACCCAAAGGAGTCTTTGAGCGCAGTGCCTTGGAGGCGATTCAAAAGTGGAGTTTCAAACCTGCCATTCAAGGTGGCACCACCATTTCGGCCTTTATCACCCAAAAGATCAGATTTCGTCTGGAGCAGTGATGTTTAAGTATATATTCTTACTAGCTTTACACTTTATCTGCTCGGCCTGCCTGGCACAAACGGGGTGGCAGGAAGTGGCTTTTGAAAAAAAATACGATGAGCTGGAAGGGGACGCGTGGTTGCAAGCCTTAGCACAGGATCAACGCTATAGTGTTGTGCTGAAATTGCTGGATGAAAAACCAGAGTCTTTCCCTGCAGAGTCGCGCGACTACTATCGCCTTTGGTCCCTTTTAAAATCAGGACAGGCCGACTCTGCATTCCGCGTTCTTTCGCAGATTCGCAATCTAAGTCCACGAATTCAGGAAATGCGTTTTGAGGTTTTTTACACCAATAAAAAAACGCCAGAAGCCTACCGCGAACTTAGAAAAATCCTGCCGGAAAAAAGAACTGCTCGCATGTTTCATTTTTTGTCGGAAAAAGGCCTTTACCAAGAGGCTCAAGCCACCCTGCAGAAGCTTCTTTTAAATCCGACGATTGATAGCTATGAACTCCTTGAAACTTTATCTGCGATAAAAACAAAATCCGCTTCCACCTACAAACACTGGACTTCCCTTTTTAAGATACTTCGTCCATATGATGAAATCTCTCAGCAGCTTTGGGTGGAAGCCAGCGTTGCCTACGGTCCGCAGACTTCTTTCGAGGCCTTGCGTGGACTGTGCAGCACAAATTCGGGCTACTGCTATAATACGGCTGAGTTCTTCCGGCAAAACGACCAGAAAGTTCAAGCGCAGTATTGGGGTTTAAGAATTCAAAATCCGTTAGAGAACCTGCGTTTTAAAATCAATTTATGGCTTGATTTGAAGAACTATTCCCAGATCGCGATCTTAAGTCCGCTGGCCTATCACTCGCCTTTGCAAGAGGAATCCCGCTATCAATATGCCATGGCGTTTTCTTTAGTGGATGGATTGCAGTGCCATGAAGCCAAACCTTGGCTGGCTCTTTTAGAAAAGCAACAGTCGCCCGAACAAGCAAAAAAAATCGCCAAACTGCGGGAGCTTTGCGGGCTTCAGTAGGTCCCTGTTTTGCAATTCCCAAGGCTCATGAAAAAGTATCTTTCAACGCTTCTCTATTTCATCTTGGGCTTCAGCTTTGTCTTCTTTACAGGTTTGTCTAAAATCTATGCAAAGAATAAAAAGACACCTCCCCCGCCCATAGAGTCACTGGAGGTCAATCCGTTGGAAAAAGTGAAAGCCTTTAGTAATTTAACGGCGGACTTTTACGATTTTGTTCTTCGCTATAACGGTCGCCTTATCCCCGGTAAAGCTCTGCAACCATGGATTGCCAAAATAGAAAGTGCGACCCAAGCCTATTTTGCATCGATCGGCGTTCAATACAAAACGCAAGTGGTGAAACGAGAAAATCTAGAGTTTCAGGGAAGCTACATCGACAAGATGTCTTATCGCCTTTTTATTCCGACCGAGGCCCTAGAGCCCACTGAAATGAATGGCCTGTTCTTCTTTCAAACCTTGAATGACGACAGGTTTTCAGATCTGCAACTGACCTTTGATCCGTTCCTGCCTTTATGGAGCGGCCCTATTCAGGGCTTCTTTGAACCAGCCACGAACTCGTTGTATTTCAGTGTGACAGCACTTTCCTATAGAACGGGAGGCTTGGGGGACACACTCCAACACGAGCTTCGTCATGCTTTGGAGCATCGCCAACTGTTAGAAGGAAAAGACACGCTAGCAAGCTTTACTTTGATGTCCACACAGAGCACAAGTGAGGTGTATTCCGACTTCCTTAGATTGGACGAAATTGAAACCCATTTGTTGGACATCGCATACTTGAAAGAAGAAGCTCCCCTTCTGGAAAACAACGTTCTTGAAAAAAGCTCTTTAAAAAGACTGCGGGAAGAAAGAAACCGGAATCTAGAGTTCAAAAAAGAAACTGTTCTTCGACTATTAAAGAACTCTTTCAGCTATCTGACAAAATTAAAAATGCAAATAGGATCTTTGCAATGCCAGACCGACACTGAGCCTATACTGCGCGTCTGCACCACTGACAAAGTCATCGGTGAAACCTATGACCGCATTGAAATTCGCTTCACCAACAACCAACAGACCGACACGCAAAAAGTCAGCGCCCTGATCGACTGGGCGCTCAAGAAGATTTCTTCGTATCAACTTATTCATAGCGAAGGGCTTCGATAGGATGTAACTTAGATGCTTTGGAGGCGGGATAGCTTCCAAAGATGATGCCAATCAATGCCGAGAAAGAAAACGACATCAAGACGGAAGTGACCGACACCACTGTGGACCACCCTAAAAGAGTCGAAATAATCACCGAGAACCCGAGCCCCAAAATAATTCCTAAAACTCCACCGCAAACGCTGACGACAATGGATTCAGCAAGAAACTGCAGCAGAATGTCTCGGCGACGAGCGCCGATGGCTTTGCGCAGACCGATCTCTTTGGTTCTTTCAGTCACAGAGACCAACATGATATTCATAATCCCTATACCACCAACTACAAGAGAAATGGCGGCGATCGAGGCCAGAAGCATCGACATTGTTTTTCCTGTCGCATTTAAGGCCTGTTGGATATCGGCCATATTGAATATGTTAAATGCATCTTCCTGGGCCGACTTTGCGACGCGATGGCGTTTATTCATCAAAGTCATAACATCGTCTTGAACTGAAGGAATATCTTCGGCTCGCGTGACTTCAATATCCACCGAATCGACATAGTTCTTCCCAAAAAGACGATACATGGCCGTATTAATAGGAACTAAAATCTTATCGTCCTGATCCTGCGGACCTGCAGCGCCCTTTTCCGGTAAAACGCCGATAACCTGAAAATTGATGCGATTGATTTTAATCATTTCACCGATCGGGGACTTTTCACCAAAGAGTTCTCTGGCAACCGTGACACCAACAACAGCCACAAGGGCGCGTCTTTGCACTTCTTCATTACTAAAAAATCGACCAAAGGTCGGTTCGCTGGTGCGAATGGCCGCATACGACGGAGAAACCCCTTGCACTTGAGTGTTCCAATTCTTATTCAGGAAAGTCACCTGTCCGCGTCCTGATGACGTGGGTGAAACCTCTTTTACTCCGTCGACTTCAGAACGAATGGCCGTGACATCCTCCAGAGTGATCCGAATGCGGGCGCCGGATTCCTGCATCACACCGCCCACCCGAACATTGCCCGCGCGAAGCACCAAGAGATTGGAGCCGAGACTTGATAACTGTTTTTCAATATCCTTTTGCGCGCCTTTTCCCAAAGCCAACATCCCCACAACAGCGGCGACACCAATCAGGATACCTAACATAGAAAGACCGGAGCGCACTTTGTTCGCCGCCAAAGTTCTAAATCCTTGATGAAGATGCTCAATCATTTCCTGTAATGGAAACTTCTTGGTCTTTGGATTGAAGCTTTTACCGATGGATGCTACCGCCCCCAAAGGCTTCAACCTTTCGTCCGATTGCAAAACACCATCGCGCAACCGAATCAAACGCTTGGTTTGTTGTCCGATCTCCTCTTCATGGGTGACGATAATAACGGTGATCCCCTGCTCATTGAGATCTTTTAAGATCTTCATGATCTCTTTTTCACTCTTGGAATCAAGATTTCCAGTGGGTTCATCGGCGAAAACAATATCTGGATTATTAACTAACGACCGGGCAATGGCGATGCGTTGCTGTTGCCCTCCGGAAAGTTCATTCGACTTATGATGAATTCTGTCAGTCAGTCCGACTTGCTCGATCAGCTTCTTGGCTTTTTCAAAATTATAGCCGTTTTCACTGTAAATCAAAGGCAGAGACACATTCTGCCAAGCTTCAATTCGCGGCAGAAGATTGAATTGTTGAAAAATAAATCCGACTTCTTCACGACGAACCAAAGCCAATTCGTCTTCGGTAAGGCTAGAGACTTCCCGTCCTTGCAGTTGATATGTTCCCGAAGTCGGCGCATCCAGCAATCCCAAGATATGCATTAGCGTGGACTTTCCTGAACCGGACGGTCCCATGATTGCCACAAAGTCACCGCGCTCAATTTTCAGGTCAATGCCGTTAAGAACATGAACCGTTTCTGAGCCCATTTTGTAGGATTTGCGAATATCTTTTATTTCGATCATTTTTAATCCTAACGGCGACGAGGCATCTTCGGCATGCCAAAAGGACTTGAACCTGAATTCGTCGATCCACTGCCCAATTTAAATTGCGCGACCAAGACGATATCGCCTTCCTTCAGACCGTCCAGAACTTCGGTATTCTTTCCGTCGGAAATTCCCGTACGAATTTCCACCGGAACCCCTTCTCGACTTCCCGGAGTTTTTAGTAACACCGTGGTTCTGCCATTGCTGATTTTTAAAGCCTCATTGGGAACAACCAAGACCTGATTTTTTTCTTGCACATAGAAAGTGACGTTGGCGGTCATTCCACTGCGCATGAACTCTGGTGTTTTCTCTGGAATCACATCAACGATATAAGTCGTGACATTATTCACAGTCGTCGCATCAAAGGCGATTTGATCCACATGGGCCTTTAAAATATTTGCGGGATATGCATCCAAGGCGATCTCTGCATTGGATTTAATTTTGATTTGTGCGATATCCGTTTCATCCACCTGCGCTTTGACAGTTAAATGATCTGACATAACAAAAATAGCATCGGTGCTTGTGAAGGTTTGCCCCGGCTCGACATTCTTAAGAATCAGCGTCCCGGAAATGGGCGCCATCACGGGCGTTGCCAGATATAGCTCAGACCATTTTTTATATTCTTCCGGACCCTGGGCACGAGCGGCATCCAACATGGCGGCCCTTTCAGTCGAGCTCATCCACGCAAGAATTTGCCCTTTGCGAAGGTTCTGTCCCTCTTTGACTAAAATCTGCTCAATTCGTCCCGCGACGGGAGCTTTGATTTCCAGACGATTTTTGGGCTGCACAGTTCCGGTTGCCAGAACTGAGATATTTAGATCCTCTTTCCGCAATGACACTTCGGTGTAGCTCACCTGCGGATTTTCTTTTTGTTTCCAAAAGAAAAAACCGACGCCGCCCAGAACTAAACCTAAAATGACAATAACCACAGGTTTTTTTAAAAGTTTCATCATGGCAGCACTCCCACACCTTGTGTTTTTTCCCAATTGGCTTCGGCGACAACCCGCGCCCTTTTCTTGGTCGTTAAGTCCTTCTGACGGTTGATCAAATCGTTTTCAATCACATCCCAGTCATCAAAAGAACTCAGACCATTGTTGTACTTACTTCGCGCAATTTCAGCCCGCGTACTGGCCGCCTCTGAAAACGCGGCGCTCACCTTAACTTCTTCCACGGCCTCGACAAAAGCAGCATAGGTTTCACGAAGCTGAGTGATCGTTTCCAAATAAAGATTTCGCAAATTATGTTCCGCCACCATTTTTTGGGCAAAGGAACTTTTTTGCGTAAAATAGTCCGTGCCACCATTGAACAAAGACCAGCTTAAGGTCGCACCGGCCGACCACTGATTATTGTCAGGAAAAAAATCCTCGCCCGTTCGCCCCACACTGCCTTGCAGATTCAGAGTGGGATAGAATTTCGAACGAGCCCCTTGAAGATTGGCGTCCGCACTTTTTAATTGCCCTTGAGATTGTTGCCGACTCGGAGTTTTTTCTGCCAACGCCAAAAAGTCAGGCGACACACCGGGCACAGTTAGCTCAGGAACCTGACCGATGATTTCCAAGGAAGCTTCCGGAGCAAGCCCCAGCACTCGTCCCAAATCCCTTTTCGCTGTTTGTAAAGCGTGTTCTGCCTTCAAGACATCTAACTGCGCCTGCTTTTGGTAGGCCTCTGAAAGCAACACAGATCCTTTATTTTCGCGACCACTTTGGAAACGCAGCTTTACAATATTAAAGTTGTCAGTACGTCTTTTTAAGATGCTTTTAGAAAGTTTGATCGAATCCTGCGCATAGACCACAGAAGCAAAGGCCGACTTGAGATCGGCACTGATCTTTGCTTTGACGGTGCGCAAGTTGGCCTCGGCAACCTGCACCTTTCCTTCCGCATCTGAAATGGAAGCCACATCCGCAAATCCGTTAAATATATTTTCTGTTGCGGTCAAATTGGCATTGTAGCCTTCAGAACTTGTTAGATCTGTTTGTCCGCGACTGTATTTTAAATTCGCCGTGATATCCGGCAAAAAAGATCCGTAAGTCCCACTCAAAAGAGATTTCGCCGCTTCCAGATTTTCTTTGGCCGCCAGCAGTTCCGCATTGTTTTTATCGACGATATTAAGGCAGTCCTGAAATGAATACGAGGCCCCATACACAGAGGGCATAAAAAGGAGGGTGACTATAAAGACGAGTTTTTTCACTGTAAACCTCATAGTTCTATTGCATCTCTGCGATGTCACACAGTCAACCCTGTAAATCCTAGAAAAAAACTGCTGACAGAATATGGAAAAGCCCTAAAACGAGACGTCAGCCTATACCACATTCTTTAGACGTCACAATGCTGCCGAAAGTTCGAATTTATTTTTGAGCGTCGCATTTCACTGCTTCTGGATCGGCTTGCCCGACAAGGTCACGGGTTTGCCTTTGATTGATCTTCACGTCGCGTGCCGTTAAGCCCTGCCGAAGTACCCTTCATTCAACTGGGTTTATATATAAGTTCGACAGTTTTCAAGATCGTATTAAAATAGAGGGCTAATTCGAATGAGCTTTTACGGATTTAGACGAAGACGGTAACATCTAGGTCACAAGCCAGGCCGAATTTCAACTGGGTCTTTCCGCAGTATTAAAGTTTGATCCAAGTGGTAACATGATTCCTTAACCAAGGCGGGAAACTTCAGAAACTTCCGGCTGGTCAAAGTGACATACCATGATTACCCATAGCACAGTAACGGATAGGACATTGAGGGAGCGGATCGCGCCCAAATTCATACTCTGTCGGAAAGTAAGAAAAGCTTTGAGCGAACGATTGAGTAGATAGCAACGGAACAAAAGCAAACACAGATTTCATAAAGAACCTCCGCCCTCAAGCAAATGCAAGAGGGCGGATTACTTCGCCTCGAAGCTAATAAGCTAGATGTCAGCTATTCGGATTCTTTCATAAGAAAGACCGTAACTTGAATTAAAAGTTCTAGAAAGCTGTTAAATATCGTAACTACCCATACCGAGACCAGTGACCGCACTAGCTCTAGCGTAACTAATAATTTTAACTTATTTTTCATTAAGATTCCTCCTTGAATCTTTCTATGCCTTAATTGGCAAATGGATTTTCTGGAGGAAGAGATATAAATACGTTGCCAGACTTTCAGAATCTTGCAAGTCCAATCATTTATTCGAATTATTTTTATTTAAATTGCGCATTATTTCGATTTATTCGAATTAATTAAATATTGAATTCCCTATTTAAACCCCAATAATTCAATTCGCGAAATTCGATTTAATTATTTGATTTATTTAACTCAAAAACACCGTCAAATAATTCATTTTCGAGATAGTGGATAAAATACTCGAATAATAAATATTTAAATGCGGGAAAAAAGGTTAGTTATATTCCCTGAGTTCTGAATGCTTGCTTGATGAATTTATCCGATGACCAGAAATCACTATTACTGGTAACGCCGCGGAGTTTTCTGCCGGCGGCAGAAAACGACATCCCAAAAATACGACCAAGGCGGGAAACTTCAGAAACTACTTCGGCGAAGCCGAAGTGCAGACAGCACAAATAAAAAAACCGCCTGAAGGGCGGTTTTTATTTGGAGCGGGAGACGGGGCTCAAACCCGCGACCTATGCCTTGGCAAGGCATCGCTCTATCAACTGAGCTACTCCCGCGCTCGAAGAGAAACCAAAATTACAGTTGCCAGGCTTCGTTGTCAACGGGTAAAAATCAAAAAAATGAAAGCTTTACTGTATAGTCGCATCAAAAAATGGATGATTTTTGCTCTTATAGGCTGCGCTGCCTATTTTGTGGGCTATATTTGGGGTCATAGGAACCACATTCCGCAAGAAACCTCGCAACCCCCGTCCCTCACCGTGCCGAAGTAACAAACCTTTGTATTACTGCGGCCCCAGGTAGGTTAACGGAAAGAAACATGACTCCCCTTTAGAATCCGCTAAAAGATTCTGAAGGAGTCACTATGAAACTCAACCTGATCTTTGCGGTCCTATTTCTTTTAAGTCTTCAGGCGCAAGCCTCCACTTTTGAAAATGTTCGCGGCACTTACAAAATCCTGAGCTGTAAAAACGAATCGGCCAACCCTTCTGCCGGAGATGCAAAGCTTTGCAATAACAAACAAGTCACCATTCATCCTGAAACCTATGGGACATCGATTTATTTTTCCCAATGGACAAACGGAGAACAGGCCGTGCGCTCTTTCGGACTTCCCAAAAACATGGGCCAATTGCCGCAAGGAAAATACACCGAAAAAGGCGACTACTACGCTTCTTTTTCCAATGATCAATACGGTTATGGCGAAGTGATTATTATGCGCAAGGTTTCGGGCGACCTCTATCACCTATCGATGCATCGTCGTTCCGACACGCTGAAAACTTTAGATATTTTTGAGATCGACTTAGAGAGAACATCCAAAACTTCTGAACCTCTTCCCGCCCTTCCGGAAATCGAAGAAGGAGGAGACCCCTGCGGCTCACCCGAGTACGACCTTAAAGCGTCGCCAACTGGCTGTAATGATAAAGACAGCCATGGCGGAAAGTATCAAAACATTAAATAAAATCAGCCGCGCATCTCCGCCTTTGAGCATGATATTGCGAAGAAGTTCGATGAAATAAGTCAGAGGGTTGATATAGGCAAAGATCCGTAAAACCCAAGGCATGTTTTCGATCGGAAAAACCAATCCCGACAAGAGCACTGAAGGAAAGAGATAAAGAAATCCTCCCATCATTGACTGCTGCTGATTTTTTGCGACCGTCGAGATAAAGAGACCGATTCCGACGGTGCAGCAGACGAAAACAAAAGAGGATAACAGAAGAATCCCAAGACTGCCACGCAAAGGCATTCCAAAAAGAGTCACGGCGACTCCGACAATCAACGGAATATTGCTCATCCCCAGAAGAACAAAGGGCACGGTCTTACCAAAGATCACCTCTTCAGGTTTTACCGGCGCTGAAATCAAAGTCTCGAAAGTGCCCATTTCTTTTTCCTTCGTGATCGACATACTCGTTAATAAAATCGTGATCAAACACACCAAAAGACTCATCACCCCGGGCACCAGGAAAAGAGCGGTCTGCATTGCCGGGTTGTACAAAACACGCACATCAAAATGAAACGGCAGCGCTTGCCCGTAAAGGGACTGCACCACACTCAAAAAATATCGTTCTATACTTTGCGCACGGGTCACGTTGATGGCATTGACCAGAAGCTGCACCTGCCCCTCATTTCGCCCCAAACTTCTATCCAAACCCGCCGGCGGCGCAATCAGAACGGCATCGGCCTCCCCTTTATTGATTTGCGCAAAAGGATCTTCAGACGAACTTTTTGCCGGAACAAACCATCCTGAAGCCAAGGCCTTACGATGAAGTTCATGCAAAGAAAAGTCATTCGGTGCACCAACAACACCAAGCTTGATGTTTTTAGCCTCGGTGGAAAGAGCCACCCCAAAAATAGTCAGTTGCACACCGGGAGCCAAAAATAAAAGCATGCGCATCCGTGGGTCCCGCAAGGTCTGCAAAAACTCTTTTCGGATAAATCCCCAGAGCGTCTTCATGGTTCGACATCCTTTTTAAATTTTTTTGTGGCTAGAAAAATCATCAAAACAAATAAAATGCCTAAAGCCACAAACGAAGGCCAGAGATCCCCGAAGCCTGAGCCTTGCAAAAACAACTGCCGACTGATCTGAATAAACCAGCGGGCCGGCAACAACATGGTCAGATAATAAAAAAACGACGGCATATGCTCATTGGGAAAAATAAATCCGGATAAAAGAATTGTCGGCAGTAACCCGGAAAGCATTGCAAACTGCATACTGAGTTGCTGCTTGCGAGTGATCACAGAAATCAGCAGACCTTGCGCCAAATAAGTGCTTAGAAAAATCAGACTGGCCAGCAGGTAAATCAGGAAGTGCCCTTTAAAGGGCACAGCAAAGATCAACTGCGACAGAACAAAGACGAAGAACACGGCAAGCACTCCCATCACCGAATAAGGCAGAAGCTTACCTAAAATAATTTCAATTGGTCGAACTGGCGTAGAAAGCAATAACTCCATAGAGCCATTTTCCCACTCGCGGGCCACCGTCAAGGCCGTCAATAGAATAGAAAGAATTGCCACAATAGCAGCGGCCAGGCCCGGCACGACAAACCAGCGACTGTTCAGCTCTGGATTAAAAAGAAAACGCGTTTTCACTTGCAAGGGCTCGGTGATTTTTCCGAACTCTTTTTCAAGAATTCTGTGCTGGATTCCGCCGAGGTAGCCAACAATGGAACCCGCCGAAGAATTGTCTGAGCCATCGACCAGAATTTGCACAGAGGATAAAGAGAACGGCTTTAAATCCTGTGCCAAAGTACGAGGTATCACCAGCGCCGCATGAACGCGGCCTTCATCCAAAGCCTGCACGGCTTCGGCAGGACTGTGCACAGTTTGCGAGATAAAATATCCGGAACTGGTAAAGGCTTTGGCCATATTCCACGATGTCTGAGTCTGGCTGCCATCGTAAATCGCAAGCTCGATGCGGTCCATATTAAATTCAATCGCATAACCGAAGAACAAAACCATCACCACCGGCATGCCTAAGGCCAGTGCCAAAGTGAAGGGATCACGGATAATGTGAAAGACCTCTTTCTTCGCTATGGCGATAATAGAAGCCCCCTTCATCGCCCCTCCACCTGATAAATAAAAACCTCCTCCAGACTGACATCCTCGGGGTTCTTTTTCGGAAAACTCTTATGTTTCAGTCCTGAAGGTGAATCCAAAGCAATCAATTCCCCGGCGCGCATCAGAGCGATGCGATCACACTGTTCAGCCTCGTCCATGTAATGAGTCGTCACAAAAACAGTCTTGCCTTGTGCCGAAAGATCTCGAATGAGAGCCCAAAAGCGTCGTCGATAAGCAGGACTCACTCCGGCGGTGGGTTCATCCAGAAAAATCACTTCAGGGTCGTGAAGCATCGAGGCGACCAGACTCACTTGCTGTTTCACGCCTCCGGGAAGATCACGAACCAAAGACTTTTCAGATTCTTTAAACCTTATAAAACTTAAAAGTTTTTCTTTTTGTTGCCGAAATTCTTTATCCTTAATTTTTCGTAAAGCCGCCGTAAAAGACAGATTCTCGGCAACACTTAAATCATCATACAAGGTGAACTTCTGGGACATGTATCCGACCCGGTGCTTAACCGAAAACGAATCCTTTAAAACATCCTGACCACTGACCAAAACCTCTCCGTGGGTGGGTAATAACAAGCCACACAGCACGCGAATGGTGGTGGTTTTCCCAGCCCCATTCGCCCCGAGAAATCCAAAGATTTCCCCTTGCTCGACGGCGAAAGAAATATTATCCACGGCATAGACGTCACCAAATTTGACCGAGAGCTCTTTCACCGTGACGGCCTTCATAAGGACGCCAACGCCGAATCGTATTGCAAAAAGACGTCATCAAAGCTTTTGCAATTTTGCTGTTGAAGGATCGCGCGCGGGGGACCTTCCATCAAGGCTTTGCCATCAAACAGAAGGTGCACCTGTTCACACTTTAAGGCCTCGTCCATGTACGAGGTGGTGATAAGAATTAGAATTTCTTCCTGCTGTTTTAATTCATAAAGAAGTTCCCAAAAATCGCGACGACTTAAAGGATCAACTCCGTTTGTGGGCTCATCCAGCAAAAGCACTTGCGGCGAAGACAACAGCGCACAAATTAGACCTAATTTTTTATACATCCCCCCGGAAAGCTGTGCCGCCAGGCGATCTGTGACGTCCTCCAATCGCGCCATCTGCAAGAGCTTTTGTCGACGCACTTGATATTCAGCCGCTGGCAGTTGATAGAGTGTGCGAAAAAATTCCAGATGCTCATGAATACTTAATTCGGGATAAAGACTTTGCGTCTGCGGCATGTATGCCACCCCGTCACGAATTTCAGAAAAGGCCACGGGCACCCTATCACGAAAAAAGATGATTTCGCCCTCGTCAGATTTTAAAAGTCCCATGATATGACGAAGAAAAGTGGTCTTCCCGGCCCCCTCAGGACCGATGATGCCATGAATTTGCCGAGCCTGGAAATTCATCGAAAGCCCTTGAAGAGCCGCGTTCTTCTTCATCTTCTTAGTCAGATTTTTAATCTGCAAAGAAAGGCCCGTCATAAATTGTCCGCCACCCACTCCAGGGTCATTCCGGGTTTCAGAACTTCTTCGGGATTGTTGAAATAGACCTTCACCGCATAAACCAAGCGGGTTCTTTCATCGCGGGTCTGGACATTTTTCGGAGTGAACTCGGCTTCGGGGTTGATATAAGAAATGACCCCGTCGAACTCTTTGTTTTTAAGTTCTGACACCCGGGCCTTCACCTTCTGCTCTAGTTTGAGTTGGGAAATCTGGTCATGCGGTAAATAAAAATAGGCAAAAACTTCTTCTAGATTGCCGATGGTCAGAAGTTTAGCCCCGGGTCCGACCATTTCGCCGGGCTCAAAATAAGTCGTCAGCACCCTCCCGTGTAAGGGGGATGAAACATCACACCAGCCGCGACGAAGCGCGACGTCCTCCATCTTGTTTTTGGTCTGATCGTAGATCTCGCGGGAAATTCCACCACTGCGGAACAGACTGTGCGCCCGCTCATAACTGCTTTTTATCAAAGAATAGGCAATGCGGACATCTTCGCAAGCGAGTTTCACAAGCGCCTGGCCTTTTTCAACAACCTGCCCTTCTCGAACCGGAAACTCGGCAATCACCGAAGAGACCCGTGCGGGAATATCCACCTTGGTCACTTCGACCGTGCCTGCATAGGAAAACTCAGACTGAAATAGAAAAATCTTAGCCACATAGGCCAAAATAAGAATCACAACGATAACAAAGACCGGGATGATTTTCTTTTTTGACATGGCTAACGATAGCGTCAGTTTTGCGCGTGAGTAAATATGTAAAAAAAAAGCCGATGTCTTAACAACATCGGCTTCTTCATATCCAATTTATCTAAAAATTCTTAGCGACCTGGGAAGAACCAGCAGCGAGGACGAATGCCCGCCGTATCACGAGGCGCATAACAAGAGCCTTGTTTGTAGTCCGTGTTGCTAACCGTTTCACTTTCCTTAGCTACGCACAACATACCTTGGAAATAAGTGTCCAAACGACACTGTGTTTCTGGATGCTGATCGTTTGTACGAGACACTTCACGGCGATCAGGAGTTCCAAAGTTAGGAGCCGTTGTTTCTTTACGCAAGGATTGGAAAAGATTTGCAACGGATTGACCTGCTAGGGAAGTTCTTAGACAGATCAAACGATCTTTTTCGTCTGAAAACTGTGCTTCACAACCGGCCACTGCGTACGGATCCAAATCAAGATCTTTCAAGATCGCCGCATTGTCGTCTTCCGCGAAGAAACGGCGAAGACATTTCAAAGTTGCAAAGTAGTCAGCGCCACCTTCGTTCGTCGCCCACGAGCCCATCCAGCCGGAAATCTTCGGAGCGCCCCCGTTATGATGACCGAACTCATGGCAAGCCACTAAGGCAAAACCTTCAACATTTGTCGCTTGGTGACGAGCCAAACCACCGTACATATTCAAAACTTGAGTTTTCCCTGATCTTTGCGCAGAGGCGTTGACCGTCGCATCTTTCCATAGACGATTTACTTTCAAAGTGTCGCCCATTCTTTCAACATCCGCCTTGTAGATTCTTTCCAAACGATCCAAAACATCATTGAATTGTTTTTCTGTAATCCCCCCAGTAGTGAACAAGCCTACTGGAATCTTCATGTCATTTTCAGGTACGAATCCGTGGCAGACCGATGTGGTGTCCGTGGTTTTATGCGTGAAGCCCAGTGTCGCGATCAGTGCAACAGCAGCTGTTACACGCGTAAGCGTTGATTTTGTCATGACTTTCCCCTCCTTGAGTCTAGACGTACGAAAATCGTAACAACCTAGTATGGCCAGGTTCAATTAAATAACTTTAACATTTCGCACCGCACCTAGGTCGGGTTGATATCCTCATATTTTCAAAAATGTTTAAAGTTTCGCAATTTTCCCGTCGAGAAGACCTTTGGAATACCTATCAATTTTCATTTACGGGGAGTCATTTGATGAAATCAGGAAATTGGCGTTCATGGTTTAAAGGATTGCGCGGAAAGCTCTTCTTATCCGCAATGCTGCCAGTAATGGCCTTCGCTGTGCTAACAGGCATCTCTTTAAAATCCATGAACAACCTGGGCGACATGCTTACGGATGCTTATACCGACGTCATTCCCAATATGGATGGCTTAGGTCGCATCGGCATGCAGCGCGCGCGCATTGGCTATTTCATTTGGGCTTCACTTGCCAATCAGCACGATCAAAAATCCCGCGACAATTTCATCAAGAAAGCCAAAGAAGCTTTTGCTGATTTTAAAGAAGGTCAAGCTTACTACGAGTCCACGCGCTTGGATGAAGAAGAACAAAAAAACTACGCCAAAGCGCGCGAGATCAAAGATCAATTCTACGCTTTGACGGAAAGTATGATCGCAGGTCTTGAGAAAAATACGCCCGAGGATGATGCAAAAGTACATAAGGCGATGAATGGCGGAGACTGGCATGTCTTGGCTTTGCACACACAAGCCGCCATCGCTTCCAACATGGAGCTTTATAACAAACGTTCGTTGGAAAGTAATAAACTGCAACAAGAAAAGCGTGCTTTCGAAACTCAGTTGCTTCTCTTGATCGCCGCATTCTGTGCGACATCTTTATTTGGTATCTTGATGTGGATCGCCTACCGGGTGTCTAACACGGTCAGCGGTATCGCAGCAGGTCTGGATGAATCTGGATCGCAAGTGGCTTCGGCTATCACTCAACTTTCCGCAGCGGGACAAACTCTTTCCCAGTCCTCAACGGAAGCGGCGGCATCGCTCGAAGAAACCGTGGCGTCTTTGGAAGAAATGTCTTCCATGGTAAAAATGAATTCAGATAACGCCAAACAAGCGGCGGCTCTTTCTCAATCATCAAAGGATGCTGCAGAGACGGGACAACAGGAGATTCAACACCTCATCGAATCCATGCGTGATATTTCCTCGTCCTCTAAAAAGATCGAAGAGATCATCAGTGTGATCGATGATATCGCCTTCCAAACAAACTTACTGGCTTTGAATGCGTCGGTTGAAGCCGCTCGCGCCGGAGAACATGGCAAAGGCTTTGCTGTTGTTGCTGAGGCGGTTCGCACTCTTGCGCAACGCTCCGCAGTGGCCGCGAAAGATATTAACGGTCTAATCAAAGAAAGTGTCGAGAAAGTTGAAAAAGGCTCGTCCATCGCCGACCGCTCTGGCGAGGTTCTTTCTAATATCGTGAACTCAGTGAAAAAAGTGTCGGATCTGAACAACGAGATTTCCGCAGCAAGCAGCGAACAGACGACAGGTATTCAACAAATCAGCAAGGCTATGAATCAACTGGATCAAAGCGCGCAGTCCAATGCCGCGTCCTCTGAGGAAGTGGCCGCCTCTGCCGAAGAAATCAATGCTCAGGCGTTGAATATGAAGAAAATGGTCGGCGACCTCAACGCTGTCATTCTGGGTGCCGCAGAGGGCCCTATGAAGGCCCCTGTAGTCAGCCAAAAGCCGGCGAAAAAAGAAGCCAAAATTTTGCCTTTCCAGGATAAAAACCAAGATAAAAAAGAAGATAAAAAATCGCCCGAAAAAGTCGCACGTCCCGTGGAGAAAAAGTCACAGGCTGCGTCGAGCGTCATCCCTTTCGACGATGACGGTCCGGCACGCAAAGTCGGCACCACTGACGGCTTTTAATCCATTGCTCCCTCATGGTGCTTAGGCTACGATGAGGGAGTATGAAAATCCCGTTTAATATTCCACCGAAAAGCTCTAACGAAGAGAAATATATTTCTCAGGCCATCGCCAATAAAAAACTCAGCGGCGAGGGCTCTTTCAATAAAAAATGCGTTGAATGGTTTAACAAAAATCTTCCCACCCTGATGACGGTTATTACCCCCTCTTGCACCTCGGCCCTGGAAATGGCGATGGTGCTTGCCGATATCGGTCCGGGAGACGAAGTTATTCTGCCCTCTTTCACTTTCACTTCGACCGCCAACGTGGTCGCGCTGTATGGCTCTGTTCCCGTCTTTGTCGACGTTGACCCTTTGACCATGAACATTGATCCTGCGGCTATTGAAAAAGCCATCACTCCGCGCACGAAAGTGATCATGCCGGTGCACTACGCGGGCGTGGGTTGTAAAATGGACGAGATCATGACGCTGGCGCAACGCCATAATATCTGGGTTGTGGAAGATGCCGCGCAAGGCATTTTTGCTTCTTACAAGGGAAAAGCTTTGGGCACCTGGGGGCACATGGCGGCGTTCAGTTTTCATGAAACGAAAAATATCGTTTGCGGTGAAGGTGGCGCTTTAACTATCAATGATCCACGCCTGGTCGCCCGCGCAGAAATCGTTCGCGACAAAGGGACAAACCGTCAGCAGTTTTTAAATGGCCAGGTGGATAAATACACTTGGCAAGACAAAGGGTCTTCCTATCTGCTGTCTGAACTTGCGGCCGCGTTCCTTCTTTCCCAACTTGAAGAAGGAAAAGAAATCACGGCAAAACGTCTGGCTCTTTGGAACCAATACCATCAGGGTCTTGCCGATCTGGAAAAAAATGGTCATTTACAGCGGATGACGGTCCCTGGGGACTGCCAAGCCAATGCCCATATCTATTACCTCCTGCTAAATTCTGCGGAAGTGCGGGCCGCTTTATGGAGCTATCTCAAAGAGGCCGGCATCCAATCGACAACACACTACGTGGCTCTGCATTCTGCTCCGGCGGGTGTGAAGTATGGCCGGGTTTCAGGCTCTATGAAGGTGACCGACGATCTTTCCAATCGCCTTCTTCGCCTGCCGATGTGGGCGGATTTACCAAGTGCCGATGCGGCCCTGGTTCTTGAAAAAATTCATTCTTTCTTTAAGGGGCAAGCATGAAGGGCATTATCTTAGCTGGCGGTGCGGGATCACGTCTTTATCCCATGACCCGAGTCATGACCAAGCAGCTGCAATCTGTTTACGATAAACCGATGATCTATTATCCTCTGAGCATTCTTATGTTGGGCGGGATCAAAGACATTCTTCTGATCACGACACCAGACGATCAGCCTTTATTCAAAAAACTTTTAGGCGATGGTTCCCAATTCGGCGTGAAACTGACTTACAAAATTCAGGAAAAACCCAATGGCCTTCCTGAGGCTTTCGTTTTGGGTGAGGACTTCATCGGCAACGATCATGTCTGTTTGATTTTGGGCGACAATCTTTTCTATGGGGATTTGGATTTCTTCCGTCGTGCCATTGAAGAACAAAAGGCTTTAAAGTCCGATCTTCATGGACGTGTCTTTGCCTACTATGTTGCGGACCCCACAGCTTATGGTGTCGTCGAATTCGACAAAGCCACAAAAAAAGTAAAATCCATCGAAGAAAAGCCCAAGCAGCCGAAGTCGAATTACGCGATTCCGGGTCTTTATCTTTTCGACAACACGGTTTCAAAACGAGCGAAGGCCTTGCAGCCCTCTCCTCGCGGCGAAACAGAAATCGTGGACTTGATTCTTTCCTATCACAACGAAGACAAACTGGGTGTGGAAATGATGTACCGAGGACTGGCGTGGCTGGACACCGGGACACCACGCTCCTTACTTGATGCGGCCGCTTTTATCGGCGCGATCGAAGAGCGTCAGGGCATGAAGGTCGCCTGCCTGGAAGAAATCGCCTATCGCATGAAATTTATTAATCTGGAGCAGTTGCAAAAGATCACTTCGGAACTTCCCAAGTGTTCCTATCGCTCTTACTTAGAAAAAATCATCTCTGAGGAATTATGAGACCCACCGTTTTATTGACCGGCTGTGCTGGCTTTATCGGATCTAACTTTGTAAAGACCATCGCCTGCCGGGCGGATATCAAGGCCCACTATGATTTTGTGATCGTGGATGCCCTCACCTATGCCGGTAATTTAGCCAATATTCAAAAAGAGTTGGACACGCATCCGCATTTAAAATTCTACCATCTGGATATTCGCGATTCCCACAAAATGGACGAGCTGTTTAAAAAGTACAACTTCAGCGGCGTCATCAATTTTGCGGCGGAATCCCACGTGGATCGCTCGATTGAAAGTCCCAATATTTTTGTTGAAACCAATGTTTTAGGGACTTTGAATCTTCTCAAAGAAAGTCTGGCCCTTTTCGAAAAAAATCCGCAGTTCCGCTATCTGCAGATCAGCACGGACGAAGTTTATGGAACTCTGCAGTTAACAGATCCTGCGTTTACAGAAAACACTCCGCTTTCTCCGAACAGTCCTTATAGCGCCTCCAAGGCCAGTGCCGATCTCTTATGTCGTTCGTTCTTTGAGACTTACAAGCTTCCCGTGATGATCACCCGTTGCTCCAACAATTACGGGCCTCTGCAAGTAGAGGAAAAATTCATTCCTTTGATGATCAAACGAGCTTTGGCCGATCAACCACTTCCGATCTATGGCACTGGCATGAATATTCGCGATTGGATCTATGTGGATGATCACAATGAAGGCGTTTGGAAGGTCTTTACAGCGGGCCGCGCTGGCGAAGTTTATAATCTGGGTGGCAACTCGGAAAGACAGAATATTGATGTCGCAAAATTAATTCTTAAACATCTGGGCAAGCCTGAGTCTTTACTCAACTTCGTTCAGGATCGTAAGGGACATGATTTCCGCTATGCGATCAACTTCACAAAAGCGCAAAAGGAATTGAACTGGAGCCCAACGGTGAAATTTGAAGAAGAAGGTCTTTTACGCACCATCAATCACTATAAAGCTTTATGGGCGAAGTAAAAGTTCTTCACTGCATTCACTCTCTTTCCTGGGGAGGCCTGGAAATTTACACCGTCGAGCTGATCCAGAAGCTGGCGGAAAAAGGCCTTGCGCAAAAAGTATTATGTTCCGCGCATTCTCGAGTGACTGAAGAACTAAAAAAATCCGGCGTGGAGGTTCTGCCCTTCCCGGAAAAGAAGCTTTCCAAACTGAAGACCGCCCGTCTGATAAAGAAAATCATTCAGGAACATGGTATCACCCACTTACATTCCCACACCCGTCTGGACATGTGGGCTTGTGCTTTAGCGAAATGGCGTAAGCCGGAGATCCAACATATTTATAATCTTTATATGAATGCGACTCCTAAAAGGGACTTTGTTCATAAGTGGCTTTTTGCGAAAGTGGATGCTTTGTGCAGTTCTTCGGAAAACATTCTTGATGATGTTAAAAAGAACTTTCCCATCGCCCCCGAGAAGCTGCACCTTGTTCGTTATGGAAGAAAAACGGAAAGCTTTCAACACGATCCCCACAAACGCCAGGCTTTGCGCGAGCATTATGGGGCGCGCCCCGAGCACATCGTGTTCGGAACTCTTTGTCGTATTGACCCGGGCAAAGGTGTTCGAGAGTTGGTTCAAGCTTTGGAATATCTTAACGATCACGAGTTGGAAAAAATCCAGCTCTGGATTGTCGGTGATCCCACCATCATCGGAAAAAATCCTGATGGCACTCCCCTTTTTGAAGGACCTTCAGAAGAACTCAGTCGCTGGATCGCCGAACGCATGGAAAATCCGCGCTACCGTGAGCACATCGTGCGTATTCCTTTTCAGAAAGACTATGTGTCCTACATTGATGCTCTGGACGTCTTTGCACTGGCTTCCTATAACGAAACTTATTCACTGAGTGTGCTGGATGCCATGATGATGGGAAAACCCGTGATCGGAACAAATGCGGGTGGAACCCCGGAACAAGTGGGTCTTCATAACGAGCGCGGTGTTTTGGCCGAGCCGCAAAATGCGGAATCTCTTTCCCACGCTTTTCGTCATTATTTAAAACACCCGACCGATATTCAGACTCAAGGTCGCAAAGCTCAGGAATGGTCCCTGAGCCAGCACAGCTGGCCGACGACTCAAGAGGCCTTCTTAAGGCTTTATGACTCTTTGGGACCTTCCGGATCTAAAATCAATTCCGCCAACTGAGCCTGATGCGTCTGCACATAGCGAGGAAATTCTGAATCCACGGCAACGAACTCAGACTCAATCTGTTGTCCGTAAAGACTGCCGCCTTTGCGAATGATTTCTTCGACCTTTTTCGGGTCTTTGAAGGTCTCTTTATTATGTTCTTTATGCGCATAGGCTTCGATTTTCTCGATCACTTTTTTAGCGCCGCCTAAGTAGCTGAAGTGCCAGCCACCATTAGGAATGACTGTGATCTCTGGGGTGCTTTGGCGGGTTTCGCGATAAAGACGGGTTTTTTTGATCGTCTTGATGTCCTTGTAGTTCAACATCACGGTGCCGTACCAAGGCATGTAACCATTCACCAATGGAATCGGCTCTGGATACTTTTTTACGAAGCAGTTCAAATAGTAGTAGTAAAGCTTTTGCTGGAAAACTTTGATGCCCGGCTGGTGCGCGTACTGTTTCACCAGTTCAGGACGAGGTATCTCATCCACGTCAGAAACAATGATCACGTCATCGGGTTTGGCGTTTTTCAAACCCGCCAGAATCTGTTCTTTTTGGTGATCGTCATAGTCCCAAGTTTTCGGCACGCGCCACTTGGAAAAAAAGTTGGGATAGTGATCCACGACGACGTGTTCAATTTTATGCAGAAAAGGTTTGAATCTTTCTTTATTCTGCTCGAAGTACAAAGGCTTTTCTTTTTTCTGGAAGGTTCGCGTGGCCTCGACTAAGACAAAACGATCCACCACCTCATTAAGGGTGTTCAGGCGAATCTCCAAAAGATCCATTTCATTGAAAAAAGCAAAGCAGTCGTAAATCATGATCTCCCCAATATTTTTCTATACACTTCCAGGGTGTCTTGCGCGCACTTTTCCCAGGTGAACTTCGCAGCCTGTCTGCGTCCCTTTTCAATCAAAGCCTCGCGATACACCTGATCGGTCAAGACCCGCACTAAAGCCGCAGCCATGGCCTGGGGACTTCCCGGATCGACCAAAGAGGCAGCATCCGCACTGATTTCTTCCAGCACCCCGCCCGAGCTTGTCACAACCGGTGTGCCCAAAGCCATCGCTTCTAACACTGGAATACCGAAACCTTCATACCATGAAGGAAAAAAGAAAACGCGTGCTTTCTGATAAAGCTCCGACAGATTGTGAGTGGGTACGTAGCTCAGATGAATGATATCCTGCTTGTAGGGCGAACTGGCAATGGCTCTTTGAATCTCTTCGCAACCAAAACCCCATGCGCCGGCCAGAACTAACTTTTCTTCAAAGCCTTGACCTTTCAGGATCTCAAAGGCTTTCACGACACCCAAAACATTCTTGCGTTTTTCCAGGGTGGCAAGAAAAAGAATATACTTATCAGGAAGGCCCAGCGGCGCCCCTGCGCCCGTCATCTTCGAGCGATTGCATCCCAGGTAGGTCAGATGCAAGCGGTCCTCTAACTGGGGAAAATGCTTCAGAACCTGGCTTTTGGTAAATTGAGAATTTACAATCACCGCATCCACAGACGAATTCAAAACACGGGTCATGTCCCGAATGCCCTTAAGAAAAAACTCGGGTCGATTGTACTTTTCTTCGAAGACGATCATATCGTGAATGGTCACAATACGCGGCAAAAAGCCCTTCAGGTTCAATTTAAAATCGGGTCCATGATAAAGACTGTTTTTAGCCCACTGCAAAGGCCAGAAGGTTTCTGCCGATTTTCCAGGCAGAATGGCCTCGATGTTTTTTTTGTTTTTAGCGCGAGAGATTTTAACAACAGGCCGGACTTCAAGGTCCTTTTCCTTCGCAAAATGCTCTAGGAGTTGAAGCATATAAACTCCAACTCCAGTCACTTTTTGCGGATTCAGGGTGCTAACATCAAAATATATTCTCATGGAATGCCTATGAATCTTAAGCCTTGAACTATCAAGACTACAAGAACATAGGCAAAGACGTTAAAGGCAACAAGTTGCGTTACCGCAAACTTCCAGGAGCCGCTTTCGCGAATCTGCACACCCACCGTCGACATACACTGCAAGGCAATAAGGAAGAACACCATCAGGCCTATCACGGAACTGACCGTGAAGATCTTTTCCCCTTGCGAGTTCGTCGCCTGACTCATTTGCGTCAACAGCGCCTCCTGCTGGGAGTCTTCATCGGTGTCTGTGATATTAAATGTCACTGCCATCGAGGACACAAAAACTTCACGGGCGGCAAAAGCCGAAATAAGTCCTACGCCCACGCGCCAATCAACACCCATCGGAGCCACTACGGGTTCAATGAATTTCCCCATCTGACCCACGTAACTTTCTTCCAACTTCTGATGCGCATCTTCCGTCTTGTAGTTCGGAAAGGTCGACCCCACCCAAATCACCACAGCAAAAGCAAAAATCAAAGGCCCGGCGCGCTTCACATAAGACAGAGTTCGGGTCCATGCATGACGAACAAGAACGCGGATTTTGGGTCGACGATAGATAGGAAGCTCCATCATAAACAATGAAGGTTCCGAACGAGGAATGAATTTACTGACCACCCCTGCCGCCAAGGCTCCCAAGAACATCGAACCGATGTAAAGAGCCGCCAAGGCAAAGCCCGCTTTCATTGAAGATTCGCCGTGAAACAAAAAGGCGATACATAAAGCATAAACCGGCAGACGCGCGGAACAGCTCATCAAGGGAATGACAAAAGCCGTGATTAAACGATCCTTCGTGGAAGGAATATTGCGAGTGGCGATAATCGCCGGAACGGCACAGGCAAAGCCGGAAAGAAGAGGCACAAAGGAACGACCGCTCATTCCTAACGCGGAAAAAGGTCGGTCAATCAAAGTCGCTGCCCGGGCTAAATACCCCGTGCTTTCCAAGATTCCAATTCCCAGAAATAAAATAAAAATCTGTGGCACGAAAACCATGAAGGCCGCAAAGCTTGTGATGACTCCATTTGCCAAAAAGTCCGTCCAAAGAGCGCCCGGAGCCAAGGCCGTCACCCACTCGTTGGCCATCGTGAACCATCCATCAATCAGATCCATGAAAGGCGTCGCCATCCAGTAAACGCTCGAAAACAACGCCCCCATGATCACGATAAACAGGGCAAACCCCAGAACCGGGTGTAGAAGGATGCGATCGATCTTTTCAGTCGTGGCGACGATGCGGTTCAGACGCTCTTGCGCGTGATCCGTCTTGTGGGTCAAAGCCTCTTTGGCAATCTGCTCACATTGCGCCAGTTTTGTTTCCTGGATTTCAAAACTCCACGGAACCGGGCGCGAAGGCTCTTTGTTCCAATGAAGATTCTTGGCTTCGGCGACGATTTCTTTAAGGCCGCCAGCTAACAAACCATCAAATTGCAAAACGGAACAACCCAGGGTCTTTTGCAGATAAGGAAGATCAATCTCGATACCTTCTTTGCGCAGCAAATCCGACATTGTGATAACCACCATCATCGGAAATCCCGTTTCGCGCAACTGCATCACCAGTTGCAGGTGGCGAGAAATCTGCGTCCCATCGACGACGACAATAATCCCATCGATCCTTTTAACTTTCGGATTTTCATAAATAGATTTTAATGTCACCCACTCGTCGGCACTTTTCGGGTGCAGACTGTAAGTGCCGGGAGTATCCATGACCATCATGTGGGACTCGCCCAAATGCGACGCCAAATGACCTAAAGAAAACTCAACCGTCGCGCCGGGATAGTTCACGGTTTTAAAGCGCGATCCCGTCAACCAGTTGTATAGGGTAGTTTTACCAGAATTTGGGGCGCCCACCAGCGCGATGGACTTTTGTTCGATTGCTAGTTCAGTTTCACTCGCGCGCATGCCGCTTCCTCATTTCGCAAAGCCAGAAAACTCGTGTTAAAGCGGATCAAAAGCGGCCCCCCAAAAGGAGCGCGACCGAGAATGGTCACTAGCATTCCGACCCTTAGTCCCATTTCATGCAGACGTTCACGAAAGACATTGTCTGCCGCAAACCCCGTGATTTCCACCTTCTGGCCCGGCCTTAATGATTTATCGAGTAAGTTCATAGAGTTTCCCTGAATCAGTCAGCTTCTTAGTTAAGGGCTCCCTCAGACAAAAGGAAGTTCTTTAGGTGTGTGACAGGCAACTGAAAACAAAATGAGAACCAAGATCATTTCCCCCACCCTAGGAAGAGGAAATGTGAGCCCTACCATGGTCCTGATTTTAGGACCAAAGGTTAAGTTCCCGGGAGCAAGACCGATCTGAAGTCTATATGGATTTAGGTATTAAGACTTCATTGACTCTCAGCGCTTGGATCTTAGTTTTTGGCCTTTCTGCCCACGCCTCGGAAGTGGTTTACCTTCCGGCTTACTGTGAGCCCGAACGCCTCACTGTTTTTGTCACCAATAAGTCCTTCGAGCCTGAAAGACTATGGGCTCAGACACGATTCGAACAAGAAATCCAAGAGCTTCACTATGATGTTGAAGCGCGTTCTCAAATTAAAATTCGTGGAAGTGAATTTCTGCCTACTAAAATGGCCGCTTCTTTTAAGTATTTTTCTAAAAGCCTGCAAGTGACCTCGTCCTGTGAAGGCAGTCCAAGCATTCCTTTAACTTCCACAGTCTCACCGCTAGCAACGCATTATTTGCCGGCCAACACTAAATCCGTGAAAATGCATTTGTTAAACCTTTTCTTGAGGTCCAATTCAGTTCAACTTAAGGCTTTTAATAAAGCGGGAACTTTGGTCGACGAAAAGTCCCTTCTATTTGAAAACTATTATGATACGGAAAGCTTCAAGTGGAGCTTTTCTCAACCCGTGGTGCGCATCGAAATCAAAGCTGCCGAACGCCTTCACTCTTTGCTTCTTTATGATGCCAACGGCACTGAAAAATCCAGTCCGTCCGTCAGCCTGACGCCGGTCATTTTGGAGCCCCCGCCGCAACAGACCTATTTCTTGGTATCGACAAAAGACGCCCGCGCCGACGAAGCCTTCGTGGTGGGTTTTACCGACCAGTCACAAATTAAAACCGCACGTGAACAGATTCAAAATCCCTCGCTTGAAAAAATCCTGGTGGCCGGTATCGAACTTGGGCACGGCGGCTTCAACCGTGCCTTTTATGGCAAAGACAAAGCTCCTTATTCGTGGTCCGTAAACAGAGTGGATGCTTTCGCGGACTTTGCCCATATCGATTGTGATGGCAGCCCCGACCTGACGGAAGAGCGTTTGATGTCAAAGCTCAATGAAGGGGGCCGCATTTGCTTTTGGCGCTATCGTATTGTGCGCGAGCTGACTTATGAAGAGGTCCGCAGCGGAAAACTTACGCCGGCCCAGGGACGACCGTAGCTGCCCCTTGCCCGCGCGTTTCTTCCACGTAAACGCGCACTTTGCTAACGCCGTATTGTTTGAACTCAGAATAGAAATCCTCGGCAAGAAGACGGGACAGCTGTTCGACACTGGTGTTTGTCACCGGCAAAAGAATCACTTCATTAGATGGAAATACATAGAAGCGGTCGCGAAAGGTCACTTCCAAGGAAGGGCCGACTTGCTTAAATTTCATATCCGGATGCTTTTGGGGCAACAGAACAATTTCGTCCCACTGATCCAGGCGCGCTTTGATATACTTTTTGAAGACATTGAAATCGAGAAAATAACCTTCCGCATGCAGTTCGGCTTCGGCGGGCGTTTTGATATCGACACGAACCTGATAATTGTGACCATGCAGACGTTCCGCATGAGTTTCATCGAAAATGAGGAAGTGGGCCGCTGAAAATTTGAAATTCTGCTTCGCCAAATGCAATGTGGTCGTGGACATGTTCACCTCAAAGTGCTTATATCAATAACATGAAATTCGAACTGAAGCAGCATTTTCAAATTGAATCCGCCCGTTTCTTACCTCACCTTCCTGCCGAACATCCTTGTTCGCGCCTGCATGGGCACAGCTTTAAAATCATTCTTACACTGGTGGGCTCTCTCGATCCTAAAATTGGCTGGGTGATTGACTACAACGACATTCAATCACGTATGAAACCTCTTTTAGAAAAAATAGATCATCGCGTACTGAATGAAGTCGAAGGTTTGGAAAATCCCACTTCGGAACTTTTAGCAAAATGGGTTTATGACCGCGCACTCCCCTCTTTACCCCTGTTAACGCGCGTTTCTATTTTAGAGACCCCTTCGACCGAGTGCTCTTACCCTGCTTAAAAGAACGTAAGCTCGGGTTGATCTTTAACAGACAGCCTTTCGCGGACCGAGGCCCTCGTCAATACTCGGTTCATGCGTGGATTTTCGAAGTGCCTCTTAGCGGCTTTATTCTTCTTGGCGGTTCCGACCGTTGCAGCAAACGAATTGGAACTGCTCTTTTACCGAGCTCCCTCCCCGTTGAATTGGACTTCGCCGGGAAACTTAGTTCGCAGCACTTTTAAAAATCTGAATGCAAAAGTCGCTGGCAAGACCTATCCGCACGGCATTTCGCATGTCAACGTCCGCCTGCAATGCGCAGACAAACCCTCCGTATACCGAGGCATGACTTCGAAAAAATCCAACGTCTCTTATTTGTGGGACTTCCTGGTTGAGGGAAAATCCTTGGACACACTCTTGATTAACGTCAAAGGACGCTTCTACACGAAAGAAGAAATCTTAGACTGGCTGCCGCGCCTGAAAGCCCGCGGTTATGTCCGGAGTTTTAAAATTCTCTTGAATGAGTCCCAATGTGCTCGGGCCGAACGTTATCTTAAGATGTATGAAAGCCTCGAGCTGCAAAACTTATACGGCGGATTGCGTTCTTTACCTTTGCAAGGAGAGGGCGCTGGTTGCTCTGCCTTTGCGGTGAGTTTTCTGCAAATATTGGATTTATTTCCCCCGGAAATCGACGAGTATTGGCAACGACGTCTGTACATCCCCTTAGAACTTCTAAGCAACTCTGAACGGAGAGCCCGAATAGGAAGCATCGGTTTTTTGCGTGGTAAAGATCGCGCGTGGGCCAAGCCGTCGGAAAAACATATCGTGGTGGATTTTTGGGACCCGGAAAGAATGTTTCAGTGGCACGCGGCCATGGTCGCAAATCAGTCCCAGCTTCCCGCTTATATGCGGGTTGAAAAAGACTCTGGAAGTCCCTATGCAAAGCTGATCTGGGACGCGCGCGGTTATCCGACCCCCGAGTCTTATTTCTTTCAGTACCGACGCGCGGTTTTGGATAAAACAGTTTCTTATCATCTGAAGAATCGCGAACGCCTTTTGACTCAGGAAGAGGTTTTGGATCACTCTTCCCGAGAATGTCGGAACTTTTCTGTGTGCCGCTAAACAATCAACGGCGCATTGACCTTCACAGCCGGGCCTAGATCTAAATGCCCTTCAAACTTCTGACGGAAGCCGGGTGGGTAAAGCATGACCACCGTCGAACCCATGCGAAACATTCCTAGCTCTGAGCCTTTATGCACCGGGATCTCGGGACTGTAGTTTTTGTGAGTGAAAATATGCGGCCCTTTTTGATTGCCGCGCACTTTATCATCAAAACTTAAAACGATGTGTCCCACATTGGTGGCACCGACGAAAACAACCCCGACTGGGCCCAGATCCGTTTCAATTTCGACAAGAACTCGTTCATTCACCGAAAAAAGATTCGGAATATTCGTGGTGCTCCATTCGTTCACTGGCCATAGCTGTCCAGGCATGTAACGAACATTGGTGATATTCCCTTCAACAGGAGAATGCACGCGGTGATAGTCCGTAGGGCAAAGATAATAAGTCAGGAAAAAGCCCCCGGCCCATTTCTTTTGGCATTCAGGATCTTGAGTGAACTCATCCAGTTTGTAGGAAAGTCCCTTGGCTTGAATCAAGGTTCCCCCATCGATCGGATAAGCTTGAGTGATTCGGCTGTCTGCCGGGTGCACAGCCCAGGTGCTGGCAATAGGACGCAGATTCGGTTTGAGGCGGCGAACAAAGAAGTCCCCGATGGATTTATAAGAGGTGTAAGGCATTTCTGCCTCTTCCAAATTGATGTTATAAAAGCGGGCAAAAGCCTTAATGCTTAGGTGCATAAGCCACTGCGGGCCTTCCCAATGCATAAGATGACCGATCCAGCGGCTTAAACGACGTTTTGGAAGTATTCTTGTAATTGCAGACATAAAATATTTATATCTGACTCGCAGCCGTTTGTCACCTTAAGAGCATTCCGCTAAGATGTGGGAAACCTTTTTGATGCTTAACAAGCGTCCCAGGAGCCGAGCCGTGTCGAAGATATTTCAAAATATCGAAATTCCTATTGATGCCGATTTAGAAGAAAAGTTGCAATGGTTGGTCCCTGACCACGGTCCTTATCGCATTCTTCGTCAAAGCGTCGATGCCAGACGCTCTCATTCCCCGCATTTTGTTTACTCAATCGAAGTGGCGGAAAAAGGCGAAACTCTTCAGATTCCACAATTTGAATTAGAAAAAGTGGCCAATGCCAAAGAAAAACCACTCATCGTCGGCACCGGGCCCGCGGGACTTTTTGCGGCTTTGCGCTTCGTCGAAAGAGGCGTTCCTTGTGTGCTTTTTGAGCGAGGCTCTGACAGTGGCGAACGCATCAAGGGCATCAACCAATACTGGCGCTATGGCAAACTCGACCCCCGCAACAATGTCTGCTTCGGCGAAGGCGGCGCTGGTCTTTATTCCGACGGCAAACTGATCACTCGAATTAAGTCGCCGCATATTCCTTACGTGATGAATCGCCTGGTGAAATTCGGCGCTCCGGAGGAAATCCAGTGGCTTTCAAACCCTCATGTGGGATCAGATCGCATCCGTCGGGTCATTCCCAAGATGCGCGAATTCTTAAAAGCCAACGGCTGTGAAATACATTTCAACACCCAGGTCACCGAAATTCTTCTTGAAGGCACGCAAGTGGTGGGTGTGCGCACTGAGCATGGCACTGAATTCCGCTCCCCGCATGTGGTGCTGGCAACAGGTCACTCGGCCGAAGACATGATCAATCATTTGCGCGACATCGGCGTGCATCTGGATGGGAAGTCTTTCGCCATGGGTTTACGCGTGGAGCACTCTCAAGCCTCGATCAATAAGATTCAGTATCGTCAGTTTTCCGAACATCCCAAACTGGGAGCGGCGAACTACAAGCTGGCGCATCACAATGACAAAACCGGCATCGGTGTTTATTCCTTTTGTATGTGCCCGGGGGGCTATGTCCTGTCATCTGGGACCGAGGCCGACGGCATCGTCTGCAATGGGATGAGCAACTACAACCGCAACTCGCCTTTTGCCAATGCCGCCATCGTCGTCAGTATCGACCACGACAAAAATTTCGGGAACGACGTTTTTGGTGGAATGAAAATGCGTCGTGATTTAGAAACCCGCGCCTATCAATCCGTCTTAAATGCCGGGGGTACTCGGGAACTTCCAGCGCAAAACCTTTTGGACTTTTTATATGGCACAAACACAAAGACAGGGCCTCGCGCTTTGCGGGCCGGTTCTTCACCTTCGGGCGCCATCGCTGTTCGCTTGGATGAACTTCTGCCGAAAAGTATGCGCGATCGTTTGCGCGAAGGCTTTGAGAAGTTCCAAGGTAACATGAAAGGCTTTTTAACAGAGGACGCCCAAGTCTATGGTGTCGAGTCGCGTACCAGCTGCCCCGTGCGAATCACCCGCGACAATGAAAGTCTAGAAAGTATTTCGCATCAAGGTTTATATCCCGCGGGTGAAGGTGCGGGTTATGCGGGTGGCATCACCTCAGCCGCCTGCGACGGCATACGCATCGCAGAAAAAATCATCGAACAACTTTAGAGGTGGTTTCATTTTTCCACCGACATTTTTTGGCCTAGACCTTGCAATTTCTCCTCAATGTATCTTTGGGAGGAGAAAACATGTCTACAAAACCACTTATCGGAGTCATTCTGACTCTTTTCTTGGGTGCTTCGTCTTTGGCGGCAACTCCTCAAGAGAAAAAACAAGATATCATCACCCGGACCGCGAATGGCGAACTTTCTGTTCGCACTGAACTTTCACTGAATGTCATGCGCTCTGAACCTTATCAGGACACCTACACAGAGCGCGTGCCCTATCAGGCTGAAGAGACCTATTACGTCGATGTGCCCTATCAAACAACCGAGACCTACTACGAAAACGTTCCTTATTATGAACAGGAAACGTATTGGGAAAATGTCCCCTACACAGAACGTGTTCCTTACACTGACTACGAAGAATACTATGACAATGAGTATGTCTGTCGAAACGTCACAAGATATCGCGAAGAATGTTCCAGCGAAAGAGTCTGTGAACCCGGTCGTAATATCTGCCGCAATGTTGAAGAGTGCGGCACCAACGCCCATGGCCAACGCATTTGTAAAACCCGCAAGGTCTGTGAAGACGGCCCCCGCGAATGCCGCGATATTCGCCAATGCCGTCAAGTGCCTTACAGCGACCGCGAATGTGGTTACGAACGTGTTCGTAAAACCCGCCCGGTCACTCGCTATCGCGAAGAAACACACTATCGTCCTGAGCAGCGCACTCGTACGGTTACCAAGTACCGTCAAGAGCAACGCACACGCACAGTGACAAAATATCGTAAGGAAGAACGCACTCGCACGGTCACAAGATATCGTGAAGAAACGCGTTGTTGTGTGACTCGCTATAAAGATGTCTTTGATCACCAATTCACACAACCTGCTTCTGTCATTTTCCCTGTCGGTTCAGAACTTTTGGCAAATGAAACAGAATCTGTGAAGTTCGTATTTTCAGGAACCGAGTCTGCTCCCGATGTTACCGTCTCGGTCACATCGGATGTGTTCGCGTACACCGTTGCGGAAACTCGCCAAGAAGGCCGCGAAAAAGTTTTTGTTCTGGCCGTGACTCCGAAATGGACAGTTGAAAATGCTGGAACCACAACTATTCAAGGTTTCAAGTTGGCCTTCAGCAAAGGAGAAGGAAAGATTTCCTTCGTGGAAACCGTCGCCGGAGCTCGTTTGCAAACGACTTATCTTGTGGAAATCCGGGATGAACAAAGTCAGGCCTTGGTTTTTGCTAGCCGTATTGAGAATACGCAAGCAAAAGTCGTTGAAATCGCAACTCCGGGATTGGCACGCGAAGGAAAATACACTCTCAGTTTGCAAGTCGAGCGTCGAGGTCAAAACGTCACTGGCGGCGTCATCCAATTCGCCCAGACGGCCCTTTATGAGAAAAAAGGTCTTGCAGAAGAGGAAATCAGCCTGCTCAGCGACTCCAAACAAGTGGTGATCACCGGCATGGAGGGCGCGGGCGCAGAGCGCGTGGTGACTGTTCGTGATAATACTCCGCATGTGGATGAAGTTCAGTCGACTTACAAACTTGTGGTTTGGAAGAAGCTTTCAAACGGCAAGATCGAATGGCTGGGCGAAAAGAACTTCCCGCGCGAAGCGATTCAACGCCTGGATGGAAATTTGGGCATTGCCTTAAAGGACATCGGCTTGAATCCCTCTTCGAGCATCAAGCTTTACATGGACTTGGTGGTACGACGTGAAAGTGCGCAGCACTTGCCGACTCGGGTGCAATTTATCGTGAATAAAACGTTTTAATTAAAAAATCGGCAGACCTTCTGGTTTGTTGATTTCGGCCCTGCTCCCCAAGGCAGGGCCGTTTTTTTACTGTAATGGTTCTTTTTTTAAATTCGCACTTGCACCCAAGTCTCGCGCCAAGAGACCCTCTCTAAATAGGCAGAAGATAACGCGACTGCTTGCCGCCACCGTGGCGGTCAACTTTCAATAGCGTTAATGGCTCTGGAGTCTTTGTCAGACATCTTTTCTGATTGCATTTCAACACGCGAGCGGAAACTTCCGTGCTTGCCACTGCATTCTTATTAAAATGAATCCCAACCAGACGAAGGAGACTTTATGGGTATTATCGGAACCATTGTCATTGGTTTTGTCGCGGGCCTGATTGCCCGATTCTTAATGCCCGGAAAAGATAAGCTGGGTTTTATCATGACCACAATTCTGGGTGTCGTGGGCGCGGTGGTTGGAACTTACTTGGGAAGCGCCTTGGGATGGTACGAAGTTGGTGAACAAGCGGGCTTTCTAGCGTCCGTGGTCGGCGCGATGATTGTGTTGTTCTTCGCGCGTCTTTTGGTCAAAAGATAGATCAAGAGCAAACAAGCGAGGGTGTTTTCGCACTGACGTCTGCAACGTCTTAAATAAAAAAAGGCACTTCTTTCAAGGTGCCTTTTTTGTGCGCCGGTCTTGCCAGCGCCACTCAGGTTAATCTCATTCTATCGAACGCTCTAAACTGAAGAACCTACAGATTTCTTCTGTACTGACCACCCACTTCATAAAGTGCTTGAGTCATTTGATACAAGCTGCAATGTCTAGCCGCTGTCATTAAAGCCGCAAAGATATTACCGCCATTCAGAACCGTGTCTTTCAAGTTTTGCAACTGACGTTCACCTTCGGTCTGATGATCCTTTTGGTACTTCTGCACATTACTTAGCTGCGCATTCTTTTCGTCGTAAGAGGCGCGAGCCAGCTCGATCTTCGGCGGCACATAGTCCGCCGCCATGGTTTTAGGATCGATGAACGTGTTCACCCCAATTATCGGTAAAGTGCCGTCGTGTTTAAGTCTTTCATAGTATAAAGACTCTTCTTGGATCTTAGAGCGCTGGTATTGAGTCTCCATCGCACCTAAAACACCGCCACGTTCGTTGATCTTTTTAAACTCATTGAGAACCGCTTCTTCCACCAGATCCGTCAGCTCTTCGATGAAGTAAGAACCCTGCATCGGATTCTCATTCTTCGTCATGCCAAATTCGCGGTTGATGATAAGCTGAATCGCCATGGCCCGGCGAACAGATTCTTCGGTGGGCGTTGTGATCGCTTCGTCGTAGGCGTTCGTGTGCAAGCTGTTGCAGTTATCATAAAGAGCGATCAAGGCCTGCAGCGTGGTGCGAATGTCATTAAAGTCGATTTCCTGCGCGTGCAAAGAACGACCCGAAGTTTGAATATGATACTTCAGTTTTTGCGAACGATCGTTGCCTTTGTAAAGGTCGCGCATCGCCACCGCCCAAATACGGCGCGCCACTCGGCCAAGAACGGAGTACTCAGGATCTAGACCATTGCTAAAGAAAAAGCTCAAGTTCGGTGCGAAGTCGTCGACTTTCAGACCGCGAGCCAAATAGTATTCAACAAAGGTAAAGCCATTAGAAAGTGTGAAGGCCAACTGAGAAATCGGATTCGCACCCGCTTCCGCAATGTGATAACCCGAAATACTGACAGAATAGAAGTTTCTGATCTTGCTCTTAACAAAGTACTCTTGAATATCGCCCATCATCTTCAAAGCGAAGTTGATAGAGAAAATACAGGTATTCTGACCTTGATCTTCCTTCAGAATGTCAGCTTGAACGGTGCCGCGCACTTGCTGCAATGTCCAGTTAGCAACGTCACTCCACTCTTCCGGCGTGAGTTTACGACCCAATTCACTTTCTTTCTTTTCAACCTGCTGATCAATCGCGGTGTTGAAATAGAAGGCCAAAATCATCGGGGCCGGGCCGTTGATGGTCATGCTCACGGACGTATTGGGGTTGATAAGGTCAAAGCCTGCATAGAGCTTTTTCATATCCGCCAAAGTACAAATGCTGACGCCGGACTCGCCGACTTTTCCGAAAATATCAGGACGCTGATCAGGGTCCTGACCGTACAAGGTGACAGAGTCAAAGGCCGTCGACAAGCGGTGCGCTGTTTCGCCCTTGGTTAGATAATGGAAACGACGATTGGTTCGTTCCGGAGTTCCTTCCCCCGCAAACATGCGCTTTGGATCTTCATCCGCACGTTTTAACTGGAAGACACCGGCCGTGTAAGGAAATTCACCAGGAACATTTTCCAGCTTCAAATATCTGAAGCGATCGCCCCAATCTTTGAATTTGGGAACCACCACACGGCGGATCTTCGTGCCCGAAAGTGATTCTCGCACTAAGGGCTGACGGATCTCTTTATCGCGAACTTTGAAAATCAACTCGTCGCCCGAATAGGTTTCAATCAGATTTTCATAACCTTGAAGTTGTTCGATTTCCTCTTGAGTGAAGTCGGAAGAAAGTTCAGCTTCGACCTTTTTGACCGTTTCCGGATTGGCTCCCAAAAGGGGGGCCACCTTTTTAAGGCCGCCCAACTGGGATGCTTTTTCAGCCAAGGTCTCGGTGCGTTTTTTATACTTGTGAACCGTGCCGACGATTTCGGCAAGATAGTTTTGTCGATCCGCCGGAATAATCACATGCTCTTCGGCCGAAAGAATATTGGCTTTAAACTTAGGGTCCACCTGCCAACGACCACCCTGACGGGACTCTAAAAGGTCGGCAATCTGGAAGAAAAGCTTATTCACGCCACCATCATTGAATTGTGAGGCCTGAGTCAGAAACACAGGAACCTGCACCTTTTCATCAAAGATTTTACGTGAGCGTTTGTATTGCTTCGTCACATCGCGAAGAGCGTCTAAAGCCCCGCGACGATCCGCCTTATTTACGGCAATCAAATCTGCAAAATCAATCATGTCGATTTTTTCAAGCTGCGACTGAGCACCGAAATCAGAAGTCATCACGTACATCGATAGATCACTGACTTCTGTGATCGCCATGTTGCCCTGCCCGATGCCAGAAGTTTCCGCGATGATAAAATCAAAATCCAACTGACGAATGAATTTCAAGATATCCGGCAAAGAGGAGGCGATTTCCCGCCCTGAGCCTCGTGACGCCACCGAGCGCATAAAGACATGACTGCGTGACAGTGAATTCATGCGAATACGGTCGCCCAATAAAGAGCCTCCCGTTTTGCGCTTCGAAGGGTCCACGCAGACCACGCCGATTTTTTTATTTGGATAAGCATTCAGAAATCTTTGCACAAGTTCATCGATTAATGACGATTTCCCTGCGCCACCCGTTCCCGTGATACCTAAAACCAACGGGTCGCCGTCTTTGGCTTTGAAAGACTGCAAGCCAAAGTTTTCCAAGGAAGAGTCTTTGTAACCGTTTTCGATCGCGGTCAAAGCCACACCGAGTTCCACAGAAGGAATCGTGTCGCCAGCAAAGATATTCTTTTTAGTTTTATATTCTTTTTGTTTTTCAAGAATGTCGAAATCGCAGCCACGAATGACTTGTTCGATCATACCTTCAAGACCCAACTTACGACCGTCCTCAGGATGGAAGATCTGGGCAATTCCATAGGCTTCAAGTTCACGCTTTTCTTCGTGAACAATCACGCCTCCGCCCCCGCCATAAATTCGTACGTAACCCGCGCCGGCTTCGTCCAGAAGATCCTTCATGTACTTGAAGTACTCCATGTGACCGCCCTGGTAAGAGCTGATGCAGACCCCTTGCGCCCCTTCTTGCAAAACGGCTTTCACCACATCACTGACCGAGCGGTTGTGACCCAAGTGTATGACCTCAGCGCCCATATCTTGAAGAATACGGCGCATGATGTTGATGCTGGCGTCATGGCCGTCGAAAAGTGCGGCGGCCGTTACGATACGAATAGGATTCTTAAGTGTATATGCCATTTGGACTATTGACCTTTAAAGTTCGCCTTACGTTTTTCGATGAAAGCAGCTGTTCCCTCTTTCACATCTTCAGAGTCGAAAAGATCCGCGAAGATCTTCGCTTCGTTTCTTTGCGCTTCTTCCACATCCATATCCCAAGCTTGGTTGATGGATTTCTTCGCAGAACCAACGGCAATCGGAGCTTTCGCTAAAATAGCGTCCACCGTTTTCATCACGGTATTCATGAGTTCGGCTTGAGGAACGACTTTGTTCACCAGACCCATAACGTGAGCTTCCGCCGCCGTGAGCATGCCACCTGTGTAAGTCAGTTCGCGCGCCCGACGTTGACCGATAGCTCGCGCCATGCGAACTGTGCCGCCAAAACCGGGAATAAGTCCCAGACTGACTTCAGGAAGACCGAACTTAGCGTTTTCAGAAGCGTAGATAAAATCGCAACCCAACGCCAATTCACAGCCGCCACCTAAAGCAAAGCCGTTCACCGCCGCGATCACAGGGATTTTTAAAAGAGTGAGTTCGTGGAAAATACTTTGTCCACGTTGCGCAAAACTTAAGGCTTTTTCCTGATCCAATTCGTGAATTTCTTTGATGTCTGCTCCGGCCACGAAAGCTTTTTCACCGGCTCCGGTAATGATCAGGGCGCGCGCGTCGTCATAGTGCATTTCACCGATCTGACGAAGAGCTTCGCCCATCTCGTTCAGCACCATGGAATTTAAAGCATTCAAAGACTCGGGACGATTGATGGTCATCACCCACACGCCATGAGGTTTTTGTTCAACCAGAATTGTTTTATATGTGAAACTTGCCATTGTCTTAAACCTATTTCGCTGAATAGTCGTAGAAACCACGACCTGATTTACGTCCCAACCAACCAGCTTCGACATACTTTACAAGAAGCGGACAAGGACGGTATTTAGAGTCTCCCAAACCATCATGCAGTACGTTCATAATAGCCAGGCAGGTATCAAGGCCAATGAAGTCGGCCAAAGTCAACGGACCCATCGGTTGATTTGTTCCCAATTTCATCGCCGCATCGATAGATTCCACAGAGGCAATGCCCTCGTGAAGCGTGTAAACCGCCTCATTGATCATTGGCATCAAAATGCGATTCACAATAAAGCCGGGCATATCTTTGACGGATTCAACAAAAACTTTGTCCATTTTTTCGGCCAACGCTTTCACTGTCGCAAAAGTTTCATCGGAAGTTTGCAGACCGCGAATGCCTTCGACAAGTTTCATCAATGGAACGGGATTCATAAAATGCATTCCCGCAACTTTGGTCGGACGTTTTGTCACCGCCGCAATTTTAGTGATCGAGATCGAGGACGTGTTGGAAACCAACAAAGCCTCTGGCTTCACAGCCGCGTCCAGGTCTTTAAAGATCTTCAACTTCAAATCAATATTTTCTGTCGCCGCTTCAATGACGATATCACAATCTTGCAAAGCCGCCGCTTCTTGCGCTGTTTTAATACGACCCAACAACGTCGCTTTGTCCGCCTCAGTCATTGCGCCTTTTTTGATGATGCGATCACAAGAACCAGAAATTGTTGCGATCCCTTTTTCCAAGGCCGCACCACTTACGTCCATCATGATGACATTGAATCCAAAATTCGCTGCCACCTGTGCAATCCCATTCCCCATTTGCCCAGCGCCGACGACGCCAATTGTTTTGATATCCATTTATCACTCCGCGTTAAAATACTGTTGAAAATCGAACTGTTTACCAGTACTTCACTTTGGTCTGGAGGTCAAAAGTTCTGGTCTTGAGCGCAGAGCCTAAAGCCGCAAAATAGAGAGATGCGGTCCGTAGTATCAAAGACATTGGCGTTTCTATTTCTATCCTCGAACTCATGGGCTGCTCTGGCGACCGATGCGAATGCGGCAATTTCGTTCTTTCGCAGTAAAAACAGTCTTTTTCCCTCTGGCCAGGTGAGTCGAAACACCCTCGACGGGAAACTCTTGCGCACGGAAACTGAAATCGCCTATCGCACTACTTGGGATAAAAAAGAATACGTTCTTCAGGCAGGTCAAATCCTTCGCGACATCCATGTTTCGCGCTACGCAGACACCAAATCTTCGGCCGTTCTTTTAAGTGCGGATCGCAGCGACGCCCCTGCGGTGAAAACGGTTTCAGCCAAAACAGCCCTCGAGATTCTTTCGACCGACGATTACTGGGCAAAGGTGAAAGAAAGATCCGGGACCGTCATGGGTTATTTACCTTTGCACCTTTTACAGGCCCGCCATGACGATCTGGGCGTTTACGTGAACCTGATAGACACTTATGTGCGCAAAGAAGCCAGCAGCAATGGCCGCGTGATCACGACACTTCCCCGCCTTCAGCGCATCGTTCCTGTCGAGATCAGTAAAAGCTTTCTTAAGATTCAGTATGCAAGCAATGTCGGCTACGTCGATATCACTCACTTTGTTTCCCGAGCGGATTTTGCCAATTTAGCCTATCATCCGAAGAAAAACTGGATGGCCGCCCTTTATCGCAATAACGATGTGCTGATCTCGCAAAAAGGCGAAACGGTGCCTTTAAAGGAAATCCTCGGCTACGTGACGAACTCTCATCGTGGCATCGTGATTCGTCCCGAGTCGTCGTCTTACGGGCCGCCACTGCGCGCACGGGTTGAGATTTTAAAACCGGAAGCGCACATCTGGGGCATCAGTAAATTAGATGGCCACGGCGAAGTTTGGTGGAAAAGAAAAAATCTGTTGGTCGAAGAAAAAGAAAGTCCTTCATCACTGACGATTTCGACAGATGCTTTGATGAAAAGAGAAATTTACTCGATCGCCTTTGAAAATAAAAATTCCGTGCGTGGCCTGGTTTCTTCAGAGGGAGTTTATCGCACTGAAGACGGTCTGACCTGGACGCTGATTCCCCAATTTGGCAAACAAACTTACCCGGTCAGCATTCATCCTGACGGCACCTGGTTTGTGGGCGCATTTAAAAGCACGAATCAGGGAAAAAGTTTTGAGCCTTTCATTCGCTGGGACAACATTGCCGAAGCTATCGAAGCGGCTTATCACCGCAATCCCAAGATTTTACGTTTAACGCAAATTGAGCCGTTACCGAATTCGAAAGTGCAAATTCACGTGGATACTGGCAGCAGCCAGGTAAAACTGCGCAGCTCTATCGGCAACCTTCATTGGGACGTCATTAAAAACTGAACAGCCTACGTCCAGAGCTTTCCCCGGCACATCAAATAGAACATTTTAAAATCGCCCCGCAAAGACCAGAGCGGATACTTAAAGGTCGCCGGGCGATTTCTTTCAACGACGAAATGCCCCACCCAGGCAAAACCGTATCCGATCACTGGTAACAGCCACAAAGCCAGCCACGCCTGCGCAAAGATCGCGTAAATAAAAACGATGTGCACAAAAAAAGTTCCGACAAAATGCAGTCGACGATTCAAAGGCTTTGCATGCTCTTGTAAATAAAACGGCCAAAACTCTGCGAAGTTTTTCATGGGCACTCCGTTGATTTTATAATTGCGCCTCGGGAAAGTACGGTGCCATCATGTGGCGCACTTTCTCTTGCAGTTGCGGGCGGTTTTCTAGAGCGTATTGAGTTGCATCCACTGGTGGCAACACGTGCAACGTGACCGTGCGTTTCCACACTCCCCAATTGGGGATAAGATGACCTTTCGGCAAAATGGCCGCGGCTCCTTTAACAACGACGGGCACAATCGGCGACTTGGCATTGATCGCAAAGATGAAAGGTCCGGACTTAAAAGAGCCCAAGGTTTCGGTAACCTGACGGGTTCCTTCAGGCGCTAAGGCAAAACGCTCCCCGGCCTTGATTCTTGTTTCGGCTTCTTTATAAACCTTGAAAACTTCTTCGCGACGATCCCGCGCAATCGGCAAGATCCCCGCGCGACGCATCGCTGGGCCAAAAACAGGAATGCGGAAAAGTTCGATCTTAGCGCCGAAACGAAAACTTTCCAAATAACCATTCATGGCAAAAATATCGAAGAAACTGGTGTGATTGAAGACGTAGATAAATCCGCCCGAAGGCTGATTTTCAAGACCCTTGACAACGACATCCACACCGAACATCCAGCACGCGCCACGAGTCCAGAGAACGACAATTTTATCTTCAAGAGATCTCTTGTTCATCGTCAAATTCACAATGATCAACGCGGTCGAACACAGTGCTGTGTGAATCGGAAAATAAATAAGGCCTAGGATTGAACGCGGATATGAAAGCAACTTCCAAAACATATTAACTCATCTCAGGGAACAAACGTTTTCTTGCCGCTGTTCGCTGTCTTTCTTTGTACGCTTGATGCTCTGAGGGACCCGATAAGATTTTCTCATGAGCGGCTTGATCCATGATCTGCACTTCAAATGGATAGAAGAAGCTGAAAGCCTCTTTACTTCCTTGCGGTTTGATATGAATCAGCTTGCGCGAAATAAATTTAATAAACTTATAATCCGCGCCGGAAAAGAAATTTTCCTTGCGCAGATATTGAACATTGTCGCCCAGTTCAGAAAGCTTTTGATCAAAGGCCGCCTGAATGCTCTGTTCATCCAACGTATCCAGACGGTGGGCTAAATCGTCGCAGACTTCCATAAAGGCATTCACCGGATAAAGATTGTTAGAACTTTGATCCGGCATGATATGCGGAAAGCTGATCACATTTTCTTTAACCAGGAACCGCACCACCTGAAAGGTGTCGAAAAGATTTCTTGTGATAAAACGGACACCCAACTTATCAAAAATTTTCATCGCTAAAGCATCCGGCTTAGCTAAAAGTTTGATCACCGTACTAGAAGACGTCTTGAAAGGTTTGACCTCGAATCCCAAAAGCTCAATCGGAGCCAAAATTTGTTCCGAGCCTGAGGAACTTTGCAGAAAGGTTCGGTGAGTCGTGCCATCGTAGCGGATGCATTCCTGAAAAGGCGATAGAATCTGCGACTGAATTTCTTCAGAAAAAGAACTGAATAAATCATTTTCGGCGTGAACAAAGACATGCATGCAGCGAATGATCGCACAGGCCCAGCGCTGCAGTTGAACATTCTGGGGGTCCTGCGAACTTGCGTAAATCAGAAGCTGCCGAATATCCCCCAGTTGGCGACGATCCCGGAAAATTTCAGGAAGTTCTTTTTCTTCAAAGCCCAATTTTTCCAGCATCAGAACTAAGGCCCGGCGATGATAATACCAAAGTTTTTCAAGATCACTTTCTTGGGTGACATCAAAACCATAGCTTAACAGAAAAGAACTGGCGGCCTCGACAGAATGAATATTGAGTCTGGGAATCTCGATGGCTGAATGACCACCGACAACAGAATTAAGCATGGCAGAATCAAAGATGAAACGTTGAGGCATTCCCCTATCTTTAAACTCGACAGGGGGTGAAGCAAGACGCAGCGCTTATTATTGGATCAGTGAACAAGTGTAGGCTTTGAACTGCCCCAAAGTGCCTGAAGCTGGAGAATATCCATTGACCGCTGTGCGGTTTTGATAAGTCACATTCCCCTGCGCTAAAGTTCCGTCGTACTGACCTTGGAATACGATGTCACCATAAGAATCGCTGAACTTGACAGTGAATTGACGCGTGTTGCGGTTGATAGTTCCTGAAGACGCCGCGGCGAACTCAACCTGATAGGGCTGAATCACCTGTCCGTTATAAGACTGCCCCACATAAGAGTCGAAAATCTTAATAGTCACGCTGGAAGAGCCCGCAATCAAATTACCGCTGGAGTCAAACTTGAAAGCGCCTAAAAAATCGATGCCCGTTTTATCATTGATGTTACCGCTGATCGTACCTAAAGTTTGTGGATCCAAAGTGGCTGATACAAAACTCTTCACCTGTGATTCAAAATTTGCAGAGTTATAGTAGTCGTAAATCTTTCCGACATTCATAGAGGCATTGCCACAGTTGTTCACGGCATTAGGCTGAGTGACCGCCGGAGTGTTGCTGCGACCTGCAACGCGAGTTGCACTGGATTCTTTCTTCGCACAAGCGGACAAGGACAAAGCCGCGAGGACCAAGATTCCCATCACTGATTTGTTAAAGAAAGATGTTTTCATAAAAGCCTCCATGCCAGATAGAGAGGCAAGAGGCGGACCAGCAGGACTGAGTTATATGCGACTTGAGAGGGGAATCCCGTCTCACCCTGAAACGCCCTGCTTAAAAGCGACGTTTTGAGTGAGCGGGTGATTAAAGTTTAGACAAAACTTTAGCGCAGTTTATCCAGCGCCAATAAGACGTTAATTTCGCCGGCAAGCCAAACAGAACCGGCAGAATCCACCAACCCCTGATTAAGAAGCTGAGCTGCAAGTTCGGCCGGTTTTTTTACGGTCTGAAGATCTAAATTAGGATCGACCTCTTTAAGTACCGCTGTCACTTTATTGAATTGCTCACTGCGCACCAAAGACTTTCTCATCTCAACATCAAATCTCAATCCGCGAGACGACAGCAAATTCATCCACTTCGTGCGCTCTTCCGCGGAAAGATAAGCACGAGGGACTTTCAATTCTTTCGTCAATCCAGCACCAACGCGCAGTGTTTGTTCACCGTTGTCGACAGCCGTAAGATCAAGGTAAAGAGTTGCCAGGACATCCGCATCGTGCGCCGTCACCAGATTCCGAGGCAAAATCTGACTGACGATAGAAGGCGCTCCCCTTTGATCCGTTTCGCTTTCATCGATCTTCGGCAACATCGTCGCAAGACCCGACGCCAGTGTTTTCTTATTTAAAAGCACCAACTGCTGAAGGAAGGCCAGAATGCGATTTTGTTGTTCCGTCGTCAAAACGTACTCGCGTCCCCCCAAAGTTTTTCCTTGGACAAAATAGGGACTGCTGGCCAATTCAACGATCTGTCTTTCGATAAAGTCTTTGGCAATAGAGGCGTCACTGTTTCTCCAAAGATCATTCAAAATCGCAGAGTAACCACCCGCTTCGACTAGGGAACGATTGCGTTCTCGCGCCAAAGCCTCATCCATACCGGCTTTGTAATAATGAATTTGTCCCGACTTTACACTTTCAATGGAAGCAAAGACCGCAGCAGGCATAGAGTTCACTGTGCGATCAAAAAGAACCTGGCTGACAAACTTCAAGGTCTCCAGATTGACCTTACCCCACTTGACCGTATCCTGAAGAACACTGTCCAGATCATTCACAACAGTTGGCTGATCGGCGGGATAAAGACGGCCGATGATGGAGGCAAATAAAACCTTTACGAAATTTTCTTTTTCGTACTTCGTATCAAGATACTTGCGTAACAGAGGATTGTTTCCGGCATCAAATCGTTCGCAACCATAAATCTGCAACGACTGACTGGCGGCTAACGCGATATCATCATCCGTACAGTAACGAGAGATCTTTTCGTCAAGTGCCGAGTGATCCAATGAATAAGCCCAATCCATCGCCATCTTATCATAGGACAGCGGTGCATACTTCAGCCGCGCCGACATCAAGACATCGTCAATGCCACTGACGTAGTCCATGATACTGGTCGAAGTTTCAAGACCTTGATGCTGGGGATCTTTTAGATAGTTTTTCGCGGCGGACTCAATATCCTTGGCCGAAACTTTAGCAGAAAAAGAACCTGCGAAATTATGACGAAGTCCCAGAGCATGACCCAGTTCGTGGGCCACAGTCGCGCGCACACCGTCCTGCGCCAGGCGCAGTCTTTGTGAGTCGTTAGCTTCCTTGGCGATCTCATTCAAATCGGCCAAGGTTTGAGTCAAATCGCAGGCGATCGCACCGGGAGCCACCGGTGTGTCATTATTCAAATGCACCAAATCCGCAGAGCCCACCTTCGTAAATACCGAAGGCATAAAAACCTGCGCGCGTAAAACTTCACCAGTCAATGGGTCTGATTGGCCCATGGCATAGGCTGCCCCCGAATCCTCCCAGGGAATCCAGCGAATCATGATACTGCGATCTTCTGGCCCTGCTTGCGGGTCTATGTGAGCTTTTACCGCAATCACTTCGCGCCCAAAAACTTTATTCCAGTAAAGAGCGCCTTCTTTTACCGCTTCCAGGTATTGTTCCGGCACAGCATCAGAAATGCGCACGACGATGGGACCTTTTTTTTCTGACAGATCCCATTTAGTGATCAAATTAATGATATCTTTGCTGTGTTCCTTTTTACCAATTTTCGTGACGAAGAATCCCACGCGACGGGTTTTGTCGTATTCTTTAGGGCGAAAATCCGGCGTCAGATTGTAGGCGCGGATTTGCACATTCATGGCGACAGTTTCTTCCCGATTTTCGACCGTCGAAGTACTGCGATCAGGGCCCGATTTGACTAAGTCCGAACGGATTTTGATGATTTGTTCAAGCTCGATGTTCTTTTCATCGAACTTGATACCGCGGACAAAAGAATCTTCGACCACCAATGAAGGCAACGAACTTTCCGTCAAGTCATCACTGTTCCCGCGCGGCATATCCGTGTCGTAAGAACGCTGCTGGACAAAGCTTTTTAACCCCTGCCCCCAGTCAAAAGTGATCGAGGTGGCGTCTTCAGAGATCACCTCAAAGGTCTGAAGCAGATTCACCGTTTGAATTTCTTTGTAGATGCTATTGTAGTTTTGCGCGAGCAAGGCAATACGACCGCCCGACTTATCGAATGTCACAACCTGTGGTTTAAGATCATACCACTGCGGTGTAGAGCCCGCTGTTTTTCCAGACGAAATCAACAGGAAAACTTTGCCTAAAGAGGCTTTTTGAATGGTGATACAGGATTTGTTGGTACAGGCATCCACAGTGCTTGTTGTGAACGACTCAAGCATGTTGTTCGGCGCCTGCTTTTCGATCACTGTTTCTTTCGTACACGCAGAAAGAAGCAGCGTTGAAAAAGCCAAACCGAGAAGCACAATGCGTTGATTCGAAACCATGGTGGAACCCCCAAAAAACTATTCAGGACATCCTTATGCCAAAGAAATCCCCGAATCAAAAGATGTCTGAAAAAAAGTGTGAAATGTTGACAAAATAGACAGAATGACGACTCTCAGAAGCGCTTTAGGCTCTTTCTATCGCCTTTCCCTGCCGCATTTCTGTATTTCAGCATCGGACCTTGAGGGCTCCGAAAGGCCTTAAGACAATAGACCTACAGATGAGGTTTCCATGGAATGTAAAATTCAGTGCCCGTATTGCCGAGAAAAATTCTCGATTCAGGTTTTCCGCGAAGAGGGTGAGGATCAGGAGTTCATTTGGGATTGCGAAATATGTTGTCGTCCCATAGATATCCAGGCCCACTGGGACGCGGATCATGAGCGCTTTCGCCTGCGTGTGGGACAAGGGGGCGACTTCGATGAGATGCGAATTGACCCCATTTTTTAAAAGGGGCCCGCCTAAGACCAGGCCCCTTGAGAATTAATAAAACTTACGATTTGTCTTCGCCATATTAGTCAATGGCGTCGATGGCTTCAGACGAGCTGCCTTGCGCGACGACGCGTACATCGCCAATTGGTCGGCCACATATTGAGTACCGACGGTGTCTGTGTACTTCAATAGGCCACCGCGGAACGGCGGGAAGCCTGTTCCCATGATCATCGCCAGATCCACTTCGTGAGGTGTTTCCACGATGCGATCTTCGACCAAAGCCAAAGAACATTCGTTCACCATCGCGAACACTCCCCGCTCAATGCACTCTTTGGAGTCATAAGGATTCGTGGGTTGCCCCAAGCCCAAAGCTCCGTAAATACTTTGATCGACATCACCGCGCTTACCGTCTTCAGAATAGTGATAAAAACCTTTACCGTTTTTACGTCCCAAACGACCGGATTTTTCCAGCGCTTCCATACAAGCAGCCATTTCAATGCGCTCTCCGAAAGACTTCTTAAAGATCTTAAGAACTTTGATACACACATCAAGACCCACTTCGTCCATCAGTTCAAAAGGTCCCATCGGCATACCAAATTCTTTGACGTACGCCTTATCCACCGTTTCAATGCTCATGCCTTCTTGCAACAAGAACGCCGCTTCGCCCATATAGGGAAGAAGAAGACGATTCACCAGGAAGCCAGGGCCGTCTTTTACAACCACTGGCATTTTGCCCATTTTCTTCGTCAGCTCAAAGATCGTGGCGATGGTTTCGTCAGATGTTTTTTCGCCGCGAATAACTTCCACTAAAGGCATTTTGTTCACGGGATTGAAGAAGTGCATGCCGGCAAAATACTCGGGCCGAGGATGACCTTTCGACATTTCCGTCACCGACAACGAACTTGTATTCGTGGCGATAATCGCGTCAGGACGCATTTGTCCGGCACATTCGCCGATGACTTTTTGCTTGATACCCATGTCTTCAACGATGGCTTCAACCACGACATCCAGATTTTTAAAGCCAGAATAGTCGGTCGTGACTGACACCATGTCCATCTTTTGTTGATATTGATATTTATCGATGGATTTGCGTTTTAAAAGCTTCATCCACAAATCCGACGCGTGCTTAAGCCCTTTACCCAAAGCATCCGTATTCAAGTCTTTCATGCGAACTTGAACACCCTTGTCGGCCGCAACGTAGGCGATACCGCCCCCCATAGTTCCCGCGCCCAGAATTCCCATGCTTTTCACGTCGCGAGGCTTAACATCCACCCCCGGAACCCCGTTTTGTTTTTTAACCATCTCGGTCAAATAGAAAACATGAATCAGATTTTTAGAAATATCCGTGATACCCAACTCGCAGAAACCTTCACGCTCAATGCGCATTCCGGCTTCCCGATCACTCATCCCATAAGTTTTTTGAATCACTTCCAAAGCCTTCAGCGGCGCTGGATAGTGACCCTTGGTCGCCTTCAAAACACCCTCACGAGCTTTTTTGAAAACGATACCGCGTCCCAAAGCGCCTTCAAGAACCTTATTCACCGCGCCTTGTGGTTGGAATTTCTTGCGACGCTTTTTCGCGCCACCGGCGATAATCTCTTTGGCCCATTTGATCGCCTGTTCATCCAAAAGATTTGGATGCACGACTTTATCGACAAGACCTGACTTCAAGGCCTTTTTTGAATTCACAGATTTACCCGCCAGGATGATATCCAAAGCCGCCTGCAAACCCATCACGCGAGGCATACGCTGAGTCCCGCCGAAACCCGGCAAGATACCCAGTTGAATCTCCGGAAGACCAATTTTCGTTGAAGAGTCCTCCGAAGCAATCCGGTAATCACAAGAAAGAATGAACTCACAACCGCCGCCCATGCAAGCACCGTTGACGGCAGCCATCGTCGGCATCGGCAGATCTTCCACCATATTCATGATGTCCTGACCACCCTTCACAGCCGCCTCAAATTGCTCTTTCGTCGTCATGCTTTTAATTTCTTCAATATCCGCGCCCGCAATAAAAATCTTAGGCTTGGCAGACTTAAAGATCACCGCTTTGTAAGAAGACTTCTTAAGCTCTTCAAGAACTTCCTTAAGTCTCATCATAACCGGCGTAGAAAACTTATTAACCTTTTCTCCAACCAAATCAAAAACAACGACCGCAATCTCACCCTGAGGAACGATCTTGATACTCTCTTGAATAGACATTCTGAAAACTCCTAAGTTGCAAAAAAACAAAAAACTAAAAAATCAAAAAATCAGCGCAAAAAAAACACGAAACCAATACCCATCCTTGAAACGAGAAATGAACACGTTCTTTGCCGCCAGCTCTGTGCTGACCTCTGTACTCAGTGGCGAGTTCCGCAGCAGTAGCCCAAAGGGCACGTCCGCGAGGACTGTCCGAGCCAATGAGTATAGAGGTCAGCACAGAGCTGGCGGCAAAGCACCGAGATCAACCTACCCCTCGTTCTCAAGAATCATTGATCCGCCTTGGCCCCCACCGATACAAAGTGTCGCAAGACCATACTGCACATTTCGGCGCTTCATCTCTTTTGCCAAAGTTAAAACAATTCGCGTTCCCGTCGCTCCCACAGGATGACCGAAGGCAATCGCTCCGCCGTTGACATTCAAGATGTCATCACGAATTTCACCCACTTTGGAAGTGAAGCCTAATTTTTCTTGAGCAAATTTGTCAGAATCCAAAGCCTTTTGGCAGGCCATCACTTGCGCCGCGAAGGCTTCATTCAACTCAACAAGTCCGATATCTTTTAAAGAAAGACCCGCACGTTTCAAAGCTAGCGGCGTGGAGTACGCAGGCCCCAAGCCCATGCGCTCAGGCTCTAGACCGGCAAAACCGTAAGAGCGAATCGTCGCCAGCGGTTTATACCCCAGAGCTTCGGCTCGTTCACGCGACATCAGAAGCACCATCGCGGCACCATCTGTGATGGGGCAAGAGTTCCCCGCGGTGATTGAACCGGTCGCTTTATCAAAGAAAGGTTTCAGCTTCGCCAAAGCCTCGATCGTTTGCGATTCACGAGGTCCGATATCCTCAGCGACAACTTCTTTGTATTCAGGCGCCAGATACACCGGAGTGATTTCCTCTTTCAGGCGACCCTCTTTCATGGCTTGCGAAGCTTTTAAGTGAGACCGCAAAGCGTACTGATCCTGCATTTCACGCGACAAACCCCACTCTTTGGCAAGGATCTCGGCGGTCTGTCCCATGTTGATGCCAACAAAAGGATCGGTCAGTCCCAGCATCACGGAAATCTGTGGGAAGTATTCGTCACGCATATTTCCTTGCAACAAGGCTTTGATTTGATTCATGTCGGCTTTGAAAAGCTTCCACAACAACGGCAGCGCCTGTTTTGGACCTTTCGCAGCAAAAAGGCTGTCATAGATGTCCTGGAATTTTTTTGGCAGCAAAGTGGGCATTTGCGACATGCTTTCAGTCCCGCCTGCCAGAACGACATCCATTGTTCCTGATTTGATTTTTTCATAACCATTTGAAATCGACTCTAAGGCAGAGGCACAGTTTCTGTGCACGGTGTACGCCGAAGTCTTCAATGGAACGCCGGCATTCAAGGCTACGACGCGGGAAATATTCACCGCATCGGCGGGATTCCCCGTGTTACCGATGATCACCTCGTCAACGCTATTTACATCCAAATTAGTTTTGGCGATAAGTTGTTTGAGGGCAGTTTTTCCAAGTTCTGCCGGATGAACTTTTTTAAGTTTTGTCCCTGCTTTTGCAAACGGTGTACGAACACCTTCGACAAGAACCACATCACGTGGTGATTTCATGCAATTCTCCTTAATTGTATAAGCCATTAAAATCATATGCCTTTTCGGTTGTTCCACCAAATATAAATAGCAAGAAAATGAGGCAGTCTGGACCTGCCGCGCTGTTTCTTGAGGCGGTCACATCCGCAAATCCTTACCCAGCTTGAAAAAGAGAATAGAAATAGACCTGAAGCTCTAAAGATGAGGAAAGATCATCTGGACCAAAAAGATCGGGCCTCTGCGGCGGGGATTACCCCATGCGCCAAAGCCTCGATACATTGACCCTTCCCACCCCCCTCTGTAGAGTAATGGCACTTGTCGCAGGACTTTCTCTAACCCTTGAAAAGGGTTGATAAATTTTCGAAAAAGAAAGCTCCTGCTTAACAGCTATACACAGGCAGGAAAGGAAGTATCTTTGGATACAAAAACAGAAACAAAGGCCAACACCAACAACTTGGATCAGGAAGCCCTTCATTATCATCAGATGGGGAAGCCAGGTAAAATTGAAGTCATTTCTTCAAAACCCTGCATGACCGAAAAAGATTTGTCCCTGGCCTACTCTCCGGGTGTTGCAGCCCCCTGTAAAGCCATCGCCAAAGATCCTGCTAAGGTTTACGACTACACCGCGAAAGGAAATCTGGTCGCGGTGATTTCCAACGGCACTGCTGTTTTGGGTCTTGGGGACATCGGTCCCTTGGCGGGAAAACCCGTCATGGAAGGCAAAGGAATTCTGTTTAAACAATTTGCCGGCATCGATGTTTTTGATATCGAAGTGAATACCAAAGATGTGAACGAATTCTGCAACGCCATTCGCGTTTTGGAACCCACTTTCGGCGGTATCAATCTTGAGGACATCAAAGCCCCAGAGTGTTTTGAAATCGAAGAGCGCCTGAAAAAAGAAATGAAAATCCCCGTGTTCCATGATGACCAGCACGGAACGGCGATTGTGTCGGGAGCCGCGCTTCTCAATGCCTGTGAAATCACGGGTCGGAAAATGCAAGACATCCGCATCGTCGTTAACGGCGCGGGCGCTTCAGCAAACTCTTGCGCGAAGATCTTTATCGCCCTGGGGGCCCGTCGCGAAAACATCATCATGTGTGACTCTCAAGGTGTGATCTACAAAGGTCGCACCAATGGCATGAACAAATATAAAGAATTTTTCGCCTCTGAAACAGAAGCACGCACCCTGAGCGAAGCACTTAAAGGAGCTGACGTTGTTGTCGGCCTTTCTGTCGCTGGCGCCTTGACTCCTGAAATGCTCAAAGACATGGCCAAAGATCCTATTATCTTCGCCATGGCCAATCCAGAGCCCGAAATCACACCAGACAAAGCCCGCTTGGCTCGTCCCGATGCGATCATCGCAACCGGACGCTCTGACTATCCTAATCAGGTGAATAACGTTTTAGGCTTCCCCTCTATTTTCCGGGGCGCTTTAGATACACGTTCAACTCAGATTAATGAGGCTATGAAGTTAGCGGCGGTCCATGCGCTGGCGAAACTTGCACGTGAAGATGTACCTGATAATGTCTCTGCCACTTATGGCGGTAAGAGCTTCAAATTCGGTCGTGAATACCTGATTCCAAAACCTTTTGATACGCGGGTATTGTTGTGGGTGGCTCCGCAAGTGGCAAAAGCAGCGATGGACACAGGTGTCGCAACGAAAAACATTGAAGATTGGGATGAATACCGCAATTCCCTTGAGGCTCTTCAAGGCCCTTCGAAAATTTTCATTCGTTCAGCGATCAACCGCGTTCATCAAAATACAGCGGCCGCGGGAGGAGAGCTTCCAAAAATCGTATTCCCTGAGGGCACAAGCTCAAAAGTATTAAAAGCCTTGTCAGTACTGGTGGAAGAAAAAATCTGCCAACCGATTCTTTTGGGTTACCCCGAGCGCGTGAAAGAAAAGATTAGCGCCTTGGACATCCCGGCATTGAAAAACGTGCCGGTCATTCATCCTTCAAGCTATCCAAAATATTATGCTTATGTGGAAAAGCTTTATGCTCTAAGACAACGTAAAGGCATCAATCTGCGCGAGGCTGAACGCCTAATGGCGGAACCTAATTACTTTGCTGCGATGATGGTGCACATGGGTGATGCCGACGGCATGGTCACCGGAGCGTCGATCAATTATGCCGACGCCGTTCGTCCGATCTTGCAGACCATCGGTGTCTTCCAAAATGGCGTCCCAGCGGGCTTGAATTTTATTCTGCTAGAAGATAAGTTTTTAGTTCTAGCCGACACCACCGTAAATCTGGACCCTACGGCCGAACAATGTGCACAGATTGCGATTCAGGCAGCGAAAATCGTTGAATACTTCGGTATTGAACCTCGCGTCGCCATGCTAAGCTACTCGAATTTCAGTGGCTCTGCGGGATCGCCGAACAAGATGAAACAAGCGGCGGCTTTAGTAAAAAAACTACGCCCTGGCATCATGGTGGATGGGGACATGCAAGCAGACACCGCTGTGAATCCCGAGATCATGGAAAGACTTTTCCCATTCTCTGATTTAAAAGGCGGCGCCAACGTTCTAGTCTTCCCGAATTTGGAATCTTCAAACATCGCTTACAAGTTGATCCAACAGGTGGGCAAAGTGGAAGTGATTGGACCTTTCCTGACGGGCATCCGACGTTCTGCCAACGTATTACAAAGAACAACAACAGTGGATGGCATCGTCAACTCCGTGGTCTTCACGGCTTTGGAAGCCCAGTTCATCAAAGAAGTTCTAAAGACTCGTGGCAAATAGCTTAGTCTGGCTTTTCCTGCGCTTAGGGGCCACCTCCTTTGGTGGTCCCGCTGCACACATTGCGATGATGGAAGAGGAATTCGTCCATCGTCGCCAATGGCTGACCCGCGAAAACTTTTTGGATCTGCTGGGACTGACGCAACTTATTCCGGGTCCCAACTCAACCGAAATGGCAATTCATATCGGCTATTCTCGTGCGGGATGGAAAGGTTTCTTTATTGCGGGCTTTTGCTTCATTCTTCCCGCCTTTCTCATCGTCCTGTCATTGGCGTTTCTTTATCAGAAGTATTCAAACCTTCCGGATCTGCAGAGCTTTCTTTTAGGCGCTAAATCCATTGTTATTTCTGTTATATTTCTGGCACTTCTGCGTTTTTTAAAAAGCACTTTCGCCCTTGAAAAGGGAACGGATTTTTTCACCGCGGCTTTTTGGAAAGAAAAGAATCACGTCCTACTTGCTTTTATTTTTATTGCCGCTTTGTACATGAGAACGCGCGGTTTCTCGGAAATCCTGATCCTCTTCAATTGTGGCCTTATCTCTCTTTTTATCTCTCGTCGTCCCTCTTTTCACAGCCATGAACTTGGCAGTCTTTTTTGGGTGTTTCTAAAAATAGGTTCAGTTCTTTTTGGCAGCGGCTACGTCTTGCTGAGTTTTCTGAAAACCGAGCTGATCGAAAAACGCGGCTGGATCACGGAAACGCAATTGCTGGATGGAATCCTGGTCGGCCAATTTACTCCGGGCCCGGTCTTCACGACCGCCACCTTTCTGGGATATCTGACGGATGGCTTTTCCGGCGCGGTGGTGGCGACAATCGGGATTTTTCTTCCCGCCTTTTTCTTTGTCGCACTAACCATTCCCTTTTATTCGAAGCTTCAGTCTTCCCTCACTTTACGCCTGATTCTGAACGGTGTTGTGGTGGGTTCGCTGGGCCTTCTCACTCACACCTTGATAGTCCTTAGTCGAGATGTTTTTACGAGTGTTTCACTTACCCTGCTTGCCTTCGCGGGCTTTCTTGCTCTTACCAAAACTAAAATACCCAGCCCGGTTTTTATTTTGTTGGGCGGATCTTTATCCTATTTTTTCAGCAAAATTTAACTTTGTCGGCAGTGATGAATATGCTACTCTTAAGTCTAGGAACTCCAGGAACAGGAGTGACATACTTCAGGGAGGATTGTTTTAATTGACTAATCAAGCCCATGTCTCTGCCCAAGATAGAGTTATCGTCATCGGTGTCGGCTTAAAGACCGAACCTCTTAGTGAAATTAAAGAAAATCTATTGGAACTTGAGGAACTGGTTTCAGCCGCTGGTGGTGAAGTCGTAGGTTCTATTATTCAAGTCCTGCCACAATGGAATCCCGCGACGCTGATCGGTTCCGGTAAGGTCGAGGAAGTGGCCGAAATGGTGCGCGACAGTCGCGCCAATATCGTCGTCATGGATCATCAGCTTTCCGGCGTGCAACAGCGTAACTTAGCCCAAGTGATGAAGGCCCGGGTGATTGATCGCAATCAATTGATTCTGGATATCTTTGCTCAACGTGCGCAAACCTTCGAAGGAAAACTTCAAGTGGAGCTTGCACAGTTGCTAGATCAGATGCCCCGCATGGTCGGCGCCTGGTTGGAATCCTTATCACGTCAAGGCGGTGGTATCGGAACTCGAGGTCCTGGTGAAACGGCTCTGGAAAACGACCGCCGTCGCATCCGCGAACGTGTGGCCATCATCAAGAAGAAACTGGAAGGCGTCCGGAAAAATCGTGCCCAACACAGACAATCCCGACGTCGACATGAGATCCCCTCTTTTGCGCTTATCGGTTACACGAACTCTGGCAAAAGCTCTTTGCTAAATCGTTTAACCGGTGCGCAGGTCATGGCGAAAAATCAGGTGTTTGCCACTTTGGACCCCACGACCCGCAAAATCTTTTTGCCGGATGGACCTCCTGGTGTTGTGACCGACACGGTGGGATTTATTCGCAAACTGCCAACTCAATTGATTGAGGCTTTTAAAGCAACACTTGAAGAGTCTTCTGACGCTGATGTTCTACTTCACGTCATCGATCTTTCTTCGCCAAACATGGAAAGGCAGATTGAGGTCGTGGAAGCCCTGGTTAAAGAGTTCAACTGGCAAGATAAAAAAATCATCCACGTCTATAACAAGTGCGATGTCGCCCCTTTAGAGCGACAGTTTAGAGTAAAACACTACCCTCGTGTTTTCGTCAGCGCACTGACAGGTCAAGGCATTGAACAACTGAAAAAATTGATGGCCCAAACTGTCAGCGAGATGCAAACAGATGTGCAGCTGTACTTCCCTCGCTCAGAGGAATACAAGATCTTTGATTTGGGACGCGAAGCTCAGATCACTCGTAAAGAGACCGCAACCGAGGGAACGGTTTGTTACACGCAACTGACTCCTTCACTCCTGAACCGCTGGAAGGAATACCTGGTAAAATAGGCTTGGCTTTTTTTTACGGAGAAACTCCCGGAGCAAATAGAGCCAACGCCTAGACCAAGAGCCTTTGCGTCGCCTCACTTTTTTCTTAATATTCAGGGAGTCTCACCGATAAGGCCAAGGTGAGACCTTTCTTCTATTTCCTCTTCATGATGATTTTCTTTACTGGCAAGACCTTTGCCCAGCAAGCGTGCATCAATGATAAACAAGGAATTAAAGGGGCACAAAGCCAGACTATCAATAACGCCTTTGAAAAGGCCAAGGACCCTCTCACTTTAGACTATCTGGCGAGCACCAACGGTTTTCCGAACGCGAGTATGGCCGGCTATTGCGCTCGTTGCGCCAGCGCCAAACCTGGTCAGGTGGAAGCACTAACCAATCAGATACAACAAGTCGTGGCGGAAGCCACCAAGACGCAAAAGATCAAACGCTCTTGCATTGAGGCTTCCCTGCAAAGAGACGTCGGCAATACAGGTTACACCTGCAATGGAACAAAAAAAGAAGCTTTCGAAAACTCCGGCGCCTCAGCTCCTTGTTTAAATCAAAAGGTGGTTAACTTCCTTCAGTTCGCCTTAAATAAAGCCATCAATTGCATGTCGACCGGTCGCGACCCCATCGACAGCCGCTTTATTCTGAAAAAGATCAACAATGAAACGGCCTTCAATTTTTTTGTCGCCTACAGCGGCGGCGTGGGTATTGGTCAACTCACTTCTGATCCGGTCAAAGAAATCGCCGGCTGGAAAAAAGGCAAAACTCTGCACGAAGGAAATGCCAAACATATTCTTGAAGGTGTTTTAAATAGTTCAAATCCGTCCTGCGCCCCGTTTGCCGAAATCCTAAAAAACGAAGATGAAACGGCGCCACCGTTGCCAGGCTCACCGAAAAACTACTGCACGTGGGTCAGTCCTGGTGAAGGCCTTGCTCGCAACCTTATCTATGCCCTGGGTTACTACGTTTATATGCGAGACGACGTCATTCGCCCTGCCATGGAAAAACGCTCTCCTGTGATGGCCAAGAACAACGATCTGTTGAACTATTTCACTTTGGTCGCCTACGGCCCCGGAGGCCCGGCGCAGTCTTTGGCAATGCTCAGGAACTTCCGACTTTCCGACAAATCCAATCCCGAAGATGTGAAAACTAAAATTTTAAAAAACAGTGGCTATGTCAATCAGACAGAAGAAAAGATGCTTGAGCTGTTAGGCCATCTCAAAGAAGAGCCCTACAGCAATCATGACAAGAAAGGCAACACATGCGTCGAATAATCCTTCTGCTGACTTGGACTCTGTCATTCTCTGCTTTTGCAAAAAACAAAAGCACCGCGGATTTTTATGCCGAGTCAGAGGCGCTTCTAAAAAAGGCCACTGCAGCTGCCAATTTCACGGAAAAACAAAAATATTTAAAGAACTTACAGAGCTCTTTTCAAGCCTCACTGGATCAGTACGAAAAGGAAAATCCGGCGGAAGCAAAGACTGACGAAAAAGAAGTCTCGCTGCTTTTTAGCACCCTGGAGCCCGCCTTTGAATTGCTCAATAAAAAATCTGTACGTGCAAAAGAGTGCGACCTAAAAAGACAATTCGTTCTTACGGGCGACAGCCTGGGACGTCCCGAGAGCTCTCCGCAAACAAAAACAGCGCAAGAAGCCTTGCGCTGGATTGACGTTCTTTGCAAGAATTCGAAAAATTAGTTCACCTTTTGCTTTAAGCGATACTCACGACGGCTTTGAGCGGCCTCGAAACGGCGGCGATCTTCGTCTGTCTCTAAGGTCAGAGCCGGAATTTCCGTCGGCTTGCCATTTGAACCCAACGCCACGAAAGTGCAATAGGCCGAAGCTGTGTGAAAGGTTTCGCCCGTTTTGGGATTTTCCGCATCCACCCGCACGCCCACCTCCATAGAGGTTCTTGAGGTGTAGTTGACACTTGCTTTCAAATTCACAACCCAGCCTTTATAGACGGGCGCAACAAAATCCAGGCGATCAATACTGGCGGTCACAACTTCTTTATTAGAATGTCTTTGCGCTGCGATTGCTGCAGCGATGTCGATCCAAGACATGATCGTACCACCAAAGATAGTCCCTAAAGAATTTGTATGTTGAGGTAAAACGAGTTGAGTCATGATGACTTGTGAAGCGGAAACGGGTTTGGCATTTTTCAAAGCAAAGTTCCCTTCTGAAAAAAAACAAAGCGCAGGTCGGTCCAGACAAACGTCCTTACCCCCTGCGCTCTTTGAAATCCTAATCAATTAAGATTAGATTCCACCCATACCGATGTCGGAATTACCACCACGGTTCAATCCGCCACCTGGAAGAGTTGTAGTACCTGCAACTGTCGCAGATCCTGCTGGGATCGTTTGAGTTGCATTGTTATTGAATGCAGTCGCTGCAGCTGCACTTTGGTTATTGCTTTCAGCGCGAACTTCGCTCTCAACAAAACCAAGGTGAGGTAAGCACCATACGATCAACTGTGCACGAGACTTAACATTCATTTTTTTATAAATGTTTGTGAGGTGAAATTTTACTGTTTTTTCAGTAACAAAAAGCTGATTCGCAACTTCCTTGTTGGACAAGCCCTTTGAAACAAGTTCAGCAACTTCTGCCTCTCTGTTTGAAAGACCTTTTTGAATGAGGACATCTCTGAGCATCCTTGCTCCCTCCCGCTAAATTGTTTTTAAATCCGTCTAAACCTTTTACGCTACCCAGGACTCATGTCCAAAAAGTAGCACGACCACCTGTAATAAAGTCTGACAACAAATTTTAGAATTCGCAATAGGTTTGGACTCTAGTTTTAAAAAACTAGACCGATATGTATGGTGATTTTACAGGGTTTCACCTTTTCAGGAGATATTATGTTTCCCACAAATACAAAGTTTTTGGTCGTCGATGACTTCGCAACTATGCGAAAAATCATTAAAAAAGTGCTAAATGAGCTAGGTTACACAAACGTCGAGGAAGCCGACGATGGTAAAACAGCCCTGCCAATGATCCAGGCCGCAAATGATGCGGGACAGCCTTATGGCTTCATTATCTCTGACTGGAATATGCCAGGTATGCAAGGCATCGACCTTTTGAAGGCCTGCAAAGCAGATCCTCGCTTTAAGTCGACCCCCTTCATGCTAGTCACCGCAGAGTCTGAACAAAAGCACATCCTGGAAGCTGCCAAAGCAGGCGTGTCTGATTACGTTGTAAAACCTTTCAACTCAGCGACTCTTAAAGGCAAGATGGAACGCGTTTGGGCGAAACACAACCCTTCTTCACAAGCGAAAGCTTCCTAAGAGTTGGAGAATTAAATGTCGGCAGCACCCAAAGTGGAAACACTCAATCCCCTTTTCGACAAACGTCTTATCAATGCGTTTGTGGATGGGGTTATTAAAACTCTAAAAACCATGGCCCAAACAGACGCCACTCCTGGCAAACCCTTCATCGAACCCCAGTTCGTATTGAAAGGTGAAATTGCAGGTATGGTGGGCATGGTCGCTCCTCCTCTTAAAGGAACGCTTCTTATCTCTTACGGCAAAGACAGCATCTTCCACATCCTGGAAAACATGCTGGGCGAAAAGTACACGGCGATTAACGGCGAAGTGTCTGACGCTGTCGGTGAGATGACGAACATGATTTATGGATCGGCGAAGACGACGTTGAACCAGTTGGGATACAACTTCGAAATGGCGATTCCGACGGTCATCTCCGGAGACTTTAAAATCAGTCACGCTGACAAAGGCGCGACCCTGGTGATTCCTTTTAACCTCACCAACGGCTCTACATTCTATGTGGAGATAACGGTTCAATAATGAAACCCAATTCAGGTTCTACTGTTGATGTTCTCATAGGGAGTCCCCGCGACTCCTTCTGGGAAACAGTAAAAACAATCCTGAAAGGTTACTACCCTTACCAGCTCAAACACTTTCGCAGTATTGATGAAGCCTTAGAGACCACCTCCGACACCTTCACACCCGTCTTGGCGTTGATCGATGGACAAGATGGCACTGCAAAAACCAATGAGTGGGTGCAATCCACAAAAATGAATTACCCTGACAGCCAGGTGATTGTTTTGCATTCATCTGCGGCACCTTTGGATTTCAATATCGTCAAAAAGAATGGCGCCGATGAAATCATGCACATCAATTTTGACCGCGAGTTTATTTCCGACGTTATTTTGCGCCTAGCCCCGGTCGAAATGGACGGCGAAAACATCCCCATCACCTCTTTGATGCCGGTGGATTTGCGCGACATGGAAGCGGACGTGAATATTAATTTCGACGTTTACGTCCACCTTCCCGCCAACCATCGCTCTGTCTGCATGCGCCGCGCGGGAGATGTGGTCGACGAAAAACACCTGGAAAAATTCAAAGCTCTAAAACAGCAAATGTATATTAAAAAGACCCAGATGAAGGCGTTCTTTGAATATGCCCGCACGGTCATGAGCTTGCGCAATGTCCCCTTTCCAGTGTCAATGACAGAAAAGTTTCATCGCTCAAAAAGAGCTATTTATGAAATCATGGCGCAATTTTTAAATGGCGCGCCGACAGATTATTCTGAAGGCAAAATGATTCTTGAAAGATGCCGAGCCATCATCGCGGATTTCGAACTGACGAAAGATCTCGAAGCCTCGGCGATCTTCGACGAAATCTTTCGTTTTACGGGGAACAACAGAACCCTTTATCATGACTGTATCTGCCTATCGGCCTATGCTGCTTATTTCGCTCAACTGCTGGGTTGGTCGGTGGAAAAAAGAGAAAGCGCCGCCATCGCCGGTCTATTGCATAATATCGGCCTGTCGCAACTGCCCCCCACTGTTGGCGACAAACCTGTGAAAGCCTACTCTGACGAAGAACTTCAAGCCTATCGCTTTTATCCCGAACGTTCGGTGAATATGGTGAAGGCAAAAAAAGTTCCTTTGCCTCAAGAAATTTCAGAGGCTATTGGCCAGCACCGCGAAAACAGTGCCGGCACTGGCTTCCCCAAAAAACTCAAAGCCGAAGACATTTCAGACTTCGGAAAACTGATGGCATTGGCCTATCGTTTTCACGAGATGACTTCGCTCCTGGAGAATCGCCAGGGGACGACTCCACTCCAGGCAATTGCCCAGCTCAAAGAAAACGCTCTGAGTGGCAACGGCGACCTGGATTTATTAATGACCACATCGATTTTCAAAAAATTTAAAGGCTAACTATTCCTCGGGCTCGGGCATATAGTCGGTCATGTCTTCCATGTATTCAGTAGCGACGATATCGCGCAGATCTACCCGCTTATTCTGCCAATCCATCACGCGCAAAACGGCGGCAGAGGACACCAACCCCTCATAGACATAAAGGAACACCAAAAGACTTCCCGTTATCCAACGAATCTGAGCGCGAGTCACGCGGGGCTTAAATTGCACCACGCGGGTCTCGGCCACCCAATCCGCCAAATGCGTGCGATCGTAGCGGAAAAACGCGAGCGCATAAAGGGCCCAGGAAAAAAAGAATGTCAGGCGCTCGGTCAAAGGACGAAGCACACACTGGCGCCAATCCAAAGCTTCTTTCGGATTGGAAAAAGGCACGACCTTCAAACCCATGAACCACTTACCCGGGGTCGCCTGCATGACTACTAAAAAAATAAATTCATAGATCGCCGGAATAAGAAACAAAAGAGCCAGAGTAAAGAAAGAGACCGGCACCTGATCGTCGGTAAAAATCAATAAAAAGAACGGCTTTAAAAAGGGAATATAGAAAATCAACCGCACGACTTGATCAATCGCATGCGCGATCAAACGGCGAATGGTACTTGGCACATAAACACTGTCCATGATTATCCTTTAGCGTTTCGTTGCAAATAGTTCTGTAGCCAGAGCAAAGCCTTGTCACGGGACTCCAACTGGCGCTCAAGTTGTTCATTAAAAGCTTCGGCCAAACACAGTCCGATATGTTTTCCAGAAAGCTTTCCTAACAAATCTTCCCCATTAAGAAAGGGTTTCGGCAACGTAAAGTTCCAAGCCCCCCAATCATTCAAAAGGCTTTGAATTTCTTCGGCCAACTTCTGCTCGGTCAATAAAACTTTTAAAGCAAATAAATTCCCGGGTTCGACCAAGGATTGCAGCTGCTCACCTCGTCTTCTTTTAAAAAACAACTCTGGGCTTTGCCACAGTTCCCAGGCTTTTTGAATAGCTCGTTGTTCCTTAACAGAAAGACGCAAAAGCTGAATAGCTCGGCCTAAATCTTCGCGCGGGGCTTTACGCAGAAAAAGAGCTAACAATTGCCAGGCGTCTTTGGCTTCGTAGTTATGCACCCAAGAGTTGTCCCGCAACCTGAAGGGAAAGAGTTCTTGCAAGAGTCCCGTGGTTTGCATGATTTGCAATCCCTTGCTGGCGGCTGGGGATTTTAGCAGCTTCCCCATCTCATCCCGCAAACGCTCACCACTGACAGTTTTCACAAGAGGCGCCATTTTTTCAATGGCCGCTGAGGTCTTTGAATCCAAAGAAAAATCCAGTTGCGCCACAAATCGAGCCGCACGAAGCAATCTTAAATGATCTTCTTGAAAACGTTTTTCCGCATCGCCGACCGTGCGGATCACTCGTAGCCGCAAATCTTTTTCACCCTCGACAAAGTCCAAAACTTTCTGGGCTACTAAATCATAAAAAAGTGCGTTGACGGTAAAATCCCGGCGTTGCGCGTCTTCTTGAGGCGAAGAAAATTGCACATAATCAGGACGACGCCCATCCCCGTAATCGCCGTCAGTACGGAAGGTCGCGACCTCAATGTCAGCCCCAGCGACAAGCACTCGCATCACCCCGAAGGCCTTTCCCACATTCACGGTTTTATCAAAAAGAACTTCGATTTGATCCGGAGTCGCATTCGTGGCCACATCCAAATCATTGGCCGGAACCCCCAAAAGAGCGTCCCGAACACAGCCACCCGCCAAAAAGGCTTTGTAGCCAGCCGACTGCAACTTGTGATAAATTGCATTCACTGCGGGCCAATGGGGATGAGATTCCAACTGAAGCTGAACTTGCGACATTGGGATAGTGTAAAGGAAAGAAGCCCTTGAAAGAAAGAGTTTGTTCGTGACGCCACAGGAGATGACCTCGCTAATTGAAGGAACGTTGCAAGAATTGGGATTTTCCCATTTCGGCTTCACGTCTTTAAGCAAACCTTTAAGTTTTGACTATTATCTGGAATGGCTGAAAGAGGGTCTTCATGGCGACATGAAATACCTTGAAGATCATGCTCCGATCAAAGAAATCCCCACCACGAAATGGCCCCGAGCCCGCAGTGCCCTGGTCTTTGCCATTCCCTATTACCCTCACCCCGAAAAGAAAACGGACTTCCCGTTGCGCCAAGCTCGGGTCAGTCTGTATGCGCAAGGAATGGATTATCATTTTTGGTTCAAGGCCCGCATGGCCGAACTGTGCAAAAAACTTCAGGAGGTTTTTCCTGATGAAGAATTTTTACCGTTCACCGACAGCAGTCCCGTTTTAGAAAGAGATTTAGCCCAACGAGCGGGCCTGGGTTGGGTCGGCAAAAATACCTGCCTGATTCACCCTAAAAAAGGCAGCTTGTTTTTTATCGGGGAAATATACACATCTCTCGCCCTAAAAACCGCCATCGAACCCTTGCCGGATTTTTGTGGCAAATGCCGCCGCTGCATCGACATCTGCCCCACTCAGGCTCTTCTTGAGCCGCGCAAGATGGATGCGCGAAAATGCATTTCCTATCTGACGATCGAGTCGCGCCAGGTGCCGGCTCCCGAACTGCGGGAAAAAATCGGCGACTGGTTCTTCGGCTGCGACCTTTGCCAAACTGTTTGCCCCTGGAATCAAAAGGTTTTCAAAGGAGAATTGCAGATCGAAACCAGTTTGAATTTGGACGCCTCGCAAACCGAGGCTCTCATTGAGGATTTACGTTATATTTTAACCAGCTCTGGAAAAAAACTGACGAAAGATTTTCTGGGAACGCCGCTGGCTCGAGCGGGTTCTTTTGGTTTAAAAAGAAATGCCCTGATCGTGGCTGCCAATCGCAAACTGGCGCAACTGAAGCCTGAAGTGAGTGAACTTTTAGCCCATGAAAAACTGGGGGAACTGGCCGCCTGGACTCTGAGTTGTTTAACTTCCAATTGAAGATTGAAGTGATCCTCGAATCAAAGACCTAGTTTCTTTAAAAGATCGTCGATTTCTGTCTGTTTTAGTTTCTTTTCCGCCATGCCCGTGCCTACGCTCATAGAATATTCTTCGCTGAACTGATTAGACACCCAACGCAGGCGCTCGATGAAAGCCGGTGGGATTTTTTCCCGCACCGTTTTTCCGTCTTCAAAAATATTCTCTAGAAGAGTTTCCAGAGTTTCTGTGGCGTCCAACAACAGCGCCACGCAGACATCGAAAAACTGTTCGTTGTCGGTGATTTGCGAAGCCTTATAGCCGACTGCTTTGCAAAGCGCGGCATAGTCAGAAATCATGTGCAGCGGATGATCTGAAGGTACCATCATCGCCAAACTCTTTGCCCCACCCATGATGCGGTCCACGTTGTTTCCGTAATCGGCCAGTTTTGTCACTTGCGAAAAGTCACCTTCAATACTTTCGAGAAGGTCTAACAACTCTTCAATCAAGGTCTTTGACTCGCCAACAAAATCTTCTACAATTTCTTTATCAATCGACATCAACTCACGATAACAATCGAAGGATACAGAGGCAATGGATTATGTTTCTATTCGCGTAAGCACCCTGCGCGGTGATCAAAAGATCGATTTCAACGCTTACGTTAAAATCAATGACAAGATGATTCTCTACCTTCGTCGTGGTGACAGCTTCGAAGGGGACCGTCTGCAGCGACTCAAGGACAAGAAGCTTCGTAAAATGTACATTTTAACCGACGAAGAAATCTCTTATCGCAGCTATCTGCAAAAAAATATTGAGATGGCTTATGACAATTCCTCTAATAAAGACATTCAAACCCGGGCGGAGATCATTCAGGGCTCACAACAGAGCAACACGGAAGAGGTTTTTGAAAATCCCGACAACGTGGAATCTTATAATTACGCCAAGGACGCCGCCGGCAAGTATGTCAATTTCATTATGAGCAATGCCCATGCAACCCAAACGATCATGAACATGGAAAACACGGATAAAAACATTGCCCATCACGGTGTGACGGTATCTACGCTTTCCATTGCTTTGGCACAAAAGCTAGGCGTCAACGACCCCAAAAAGACGCAGCTTCTAACCTTAGGAGCTTTGTTGCATGATTATGGCCATCACAACTCGCCTCTGAACCTGAATCAGCCTTTGGATAAAATGAGTGCCGAAGATAAAAATCTTTGGAATCGACACCCGACGGAAGGTGCTCAGAAAGTTCAGGACAAGAAGCACTTCGATCAAACGGTGATTAATATCATCGCGCAACATGAAGAAACCATTAACGGCGCAGGCCCCAAAGGAATGCGCGAAAAAGAGATGGACCCGTTGGCGGTCATCGTCTCTTCCGCGAATGCCATGGATCGCCTGATCACTTTTGAAGGCGTTCCCAAGGCCGAAGCTGCTAAAAAATTGATGATCGACCACGTGGGCAAACATCCGCTTCAACACTTGCAGATGTTGAATGATATTTTGCGAGGCTTATAGACTATCAAAGTATGATAACGTCGCTATCGGCAAGAGCAGAGACTTTTGTTTCCCATTCTTGGGGCGATAGCGGCGGAGACACCGCACTGAGGGACGCCATCTGCACCAGCTGAGCGCGGGAAAACTTTCGGTCCTCGTGCAAAAGATCAATAAGCTGAGCCTCATAAATATCAAGGCGCCTTTCACGCACCACACTCTGCGACGCGCTAAAGACAAAAGCATAAACACCAGAATCGCGCTGTAAGACGGAATTAAATTGCGTCAGCGTCACCGTTTGCAGACTGGGATTCACCGCAATCACGCCAGGTTCCATGCCACTCAGCTCGAAGGGCTGAATTTCAATCCAAGCTTGCACCCACTCCCAATGCGCGACCTCGCCCAATTCTTTTTGCTCCGGAAATTTCTGTTTCAGGAAGCCGACAAAATAGCGCCAGTGATCCTGCAACAGCCAACTGCTCCACTCCATCTCTTCCAGATAATTCTTGCACACCCGAGCCGCTGTCATCCCCAGGCTCTGCTTGGTTAAGGGGAACAGTCGCGAAAAAAGAGCTTCTTGTTCTTTAAGAAAATCAAATGCAGTCCCCGCTTCCGTTTTCAGCGGACGAAGCCATTGCAAAGTTCTTAAAAGTTCAGCTTGATAAATTGAATGAACAGAGGAAGGGATACGGTTTTCGTAAGTTTGCAGAATAAGCTTTTTTACTTTCTGCAATTCCTCTAATTGATGGCGACGAACGGCCCCCACCCCCACAACATCCACATCCCGAATGAACAGAATTTCGTCCTTCGGCCATTCACCGCGCAAGGGGAAACTAAGAATCTCAGGTGTGGTTTCTTTAGACATTAATATTATCTTATGTGTCTAAGATCATAGGGGCAAGTTTTCCGCCCGCCTAAATCCTGAAAATTGCTTTTCAAATAGGCATTTGACTCAACTGGTCAATAACTGGAGTCGGAATACTATTGACCGAGTTTTCGAGCCATGAAACAAGGTGGGGCATGAGATTTTTGCTTTTCGTCCTCAGCCTTGCTGCCACCTCTTTGGCTCTTGCAGTTCAACCTATCGGTGGAACTGTCTATCGAGATTCCACGGGTGTTTACTTATCTGTAAACACAGATCAAAAATGCAAGGTATTCACTGTTGAAACTAAATCTGAAGATGCGGCAATGAGCGTGCGCAAGCTTTCCACTGGCGACACTTTAACGGCGTCGGGTCTGCTTGATACTGAGACCTGCATTGCCAGCATTGAAAGCGTTGACTACGTTGGGCTTAAAAAACTTCTTGGCTACTGGTACACTCAAGAAGGCATCATCACCGTCAGTGATTTTAATTCGCTCAGCTTTTATCCGATCAACATGAAGGATTTCCAAAACGGAAAAGATTTGTCTCAGATAGATCCGATCACTTACCGTTATAGCCTGACACCTTCTGATGGGAAAGAGTGGGTTCTTTTCCTTTCTGATAGCACCAGCACCTTGTTTGCGACGATCTTTTTCAACAAGAACAATGCGACGATGAGAATCTATGATTCTGAAAATGGCGATATCGTCAAAACCCTACGCCTTTCCAAATGGGGTAAACTGAAATAATGAGCTGGTTCCATTCCATCGACAAACATCTTCTTTTCACGAAAAATGATAAAGAAGATCCACGTCTTGGCGAATGCGTCCAGCTTTTCCCCAAAGGCCCACTGCAAGAGATTTCCTCATTAGACTATGATTTTGCCATTCTGGGATATCCGGATGATGAAGGCATTGCTTTAAATGGTGGCCGTCCAGGGGCGCAGGTCGCGCCGACTCTGGTGCGCTCCTACCTTTATAAAATGACTCCTCACCTGAGCAGTTCTCGCCTGCCAAAAATTCTCGATTTGGGTGACCTGGTCGACAAGGAAAAACCCTTGGCCGAACGCCATGAAAAAGCCCGCCAAACAACCCGCTTTTTAGCTGAAAACAACAAACCGTGGATTTCGTTGGGCGGTGGTCACGACTATGGCTACTGCGACGGCGCCGGCTTTCTGGATGCTCATAAAGACAATGCCGTTCTGATTAATTTCGACGCTCATATGGATGTGCGCCCGACAGATAAAGGCTTCAACTCTGGCACCCCTTTTCATCGTGTACTTTCTGAGTTCTCCGGACACGTAGACTTTGCGGAAGTCGGCATTCAAAATCAATGCAACAGCCAGGCACACATTCGCTGGGCTCAGGACAAAGGGGCCGCCGTTTTCACGTTGGACCAAATTAATCAACAAGGCCTGCAACCTGTTCTGCAAAGCTTTATGAAAGGCAAAGAGAAAAAGAAAGTCTTTCTAAGCATCGACATCGACGCCTTCACGTCCAATGAAGCGCCGGGATGCAGTCAGTCTTGGACCACAGGGCTTTTCACGAAAGATTTTTTAGAGAGCTTTCTTTATTTGATCCGCGAGTTTCAAGTCTGTGGCATCGGCATTTACGAAGTCTCTCCCCCTTTGGATCAGGACAACCGGACTAGCAAACTAGCAGCGTTGTTAATTCATAATTTTATTTTTGCGACTCTGCAAAAGGCGTAACTTATGAAACGCGGTTTTGGCAGTGATAACCACGCCGGCATTCATCCGCGGATTTTTGAATCTTTAATAAAAGCTAATTCCGAGCACGCCCCTTCTTATGGAACTGACGAGTGGACCGAGCAGGCCAACAACAGCTTCCGTCAGCATTTCGGAAAAGACAGCCAAGTTTTTTTCGTTTTCAATGGCACAGCCGCCAACGTCACAGCTCTGCGCGCGCTGACTCGGCCCTATCACTCTGTCTTATGTGCCGATGTGTCGCACATCAATGTGGATGAGTGCGGGGCTCCGGAACTGCTGACCGGCGCCAAGCTGATTCCGATTCCGACAGAAAATGGAAAGATGAAAGTCGAAAATTTAGACAAGGCTTTCATTCGTCGCGGGGATCAACATTTTTCGCAAGCGCAGGTACTTAGTATTACTCAGCCTACGGAATTAGGTACCACCTACAGCCTGGATGAACTGCGAGTTTTAATTGCGTGGGCAAAAAATAAAAAACTCTACGTCCATATGGATGGGGCGCGCATTGCCAATGCTGCCGCTTATTTAAATAAATCCTTTAAAGAATTCACGACAGATTTAGGTGTGGACGTGGTTTCTTTCGGCGGCACAAAAAATGGCCTGATGATGGGTGAAGCGGTCGTGTTCCTCAACAAGGATCTAGCGCAAGACTTCAAGTATCTGCGCAAACAAAGCATGCAACTGCCCTCAAAGACACGCTTCATCGCCTGTCAGTTTCAGACTTATCTCAACGACAACTTGTGGAAAGATATTGCCGAGCACTCGTACAATATGGCCTTGTATCTCTACGAGTCCGTTCGTAACATCCCCCAAGTTCGGGTGCGCGAGATCCCCCAAAGTAATGCGGTCTTTGCGACGATCCCCAGCACTTGGGTCAAACCCCTGCGCGAAAAGTATTTCTTCTACGTGTGGGACGAAAACACGTTTGAATGTCGTTGGATGACGTCCTGGGATACGCAAAAAGAAGATATCGACGGTTTTGTAGAACTTTTAAAGGAGCTTGCGAAATGAAATACCCACCGGTGCACTATCATGGCTATTTAGGTCTGGATCCTCTTTTGTCCTCTCAACACCGCAAAAGTGAAGAGTACGGGAAGCCCGCACACGATGAAATGCTTTTCATCATCACTCACCAAGCTTATGAATTGTGGTTCAAACAGGTGCTTTTTGAATTGGATTCCGTCTTGGAAATTTTCAAAAAATCCAAAGTCGCTGAAACCGATATGGGACTTATGAGTGCCCGTCTGGAAAGATCCGTCGCTATCTTGAAAATGATCATCGGCCACGTCGACATTCTGGAAACCATGACGCCTTTGGATTTTCTGGATTTCCGCGACATGCTGTACCCGGCTTCAGGCTTTCAAAGCTTCCAATGGCGCCTTTTAGAGACCAAGCTGGGCCTGCGTATGGACGACCGTCTTTCTTACAATCAGGCCCCGTTTTACAAATCCTTGAATGAATCGCAACAGGCCGAAATGCAGAATGTTTTAAGCCAACCTTCTTTATACGATGCCGTCGAAAAATGGCTGGAAAGAACACCCTTTCTTCAAGGGGAAAACTTCAACTTTTGGGATTCTTATAAACAAGCGGTTGCAACCATGTTTCAGGAAGACATGGAAACGGTAAAAAACAACACTCGCCTGAGCGAAGAAGACAAAAAGAAAAATCTGGAAGGCTTGCAAGCCGCGCTCAAAAGCTTTGATGCTTTGTTTGACGAAACGGCCTTTGAGCAGCTTCGCAAAGAAGGCCAATTCCGCCTGAGCTACAAAGGAATGCATGCTGCTTTATTGATACAGATTTATCGCGATCAACCCGCCCTGCAGACTCCTTTCCGCATCATTCGGGCCCTGTTGGATATTGACGAGACCATGACAACCTGGCGCTATCGTCACGCTTTAATGGCGATGCGAATGCTGGGACAAAAAATCGGAACTGGCGGATCTACGGGACATAAATATCTGGCAGACGCGACGGCGAAGCACAAGATCTTCGGCGACTTCTTCAATCTTACAACCTTCTTTATTCCTCGTTCAAAAGTTCCACCACTGCCGCAATCCATGGCGGACCGAATGAACTTTCATTATTAAGAAATAAAAAAAGAGGCGAAACCATCGCCTCTTTTTATGTATTTATGGCTGAATCCGTTTACAGTTCTTTAATAAACTTTAACATTTCAGCCGCGTGACCTTGCGCCTTGATCTTGCGAAATTCACCGACCAATTTTTGTTCTTCGTCGATCACAAAAGTGCTGCGCTCAATTCCCATGACTTTTTTTCCGTACATGTTCTTTTCTTTGATCACATCAAAAAGCTGACAGATCTCTTCATTTTCATCAGAAAGAAGATCGAACTTAAAATCGTATTTACAGATAAACTTATCATGTGACTTTAAGCTGTCGCGGGAAACACCAAAAACAACGGCATTTTGTTTTTTAAACTGAGGCAAAAGTTCATTAAATTCAATGCCCTCAGTCGTGCAACCTGGTGTGCTGTCTTTCGGATAAAAATAAAGGACAACTTTTTTTCCTTTCAAACTGGAAAAGGATAGTACTTCTCCGTTGGAAGAAGGAATTTTAAAATTGGGAACTTTTTTTCCCATTTGAACTTTAGCGGCCATGGGGCACTCCTTGAGGCTCTACACCTTCCACATTTTCCGACTCTGTCGGGTTTTCAGGATGAGGTTCTACATCCATAACAGGCCCGCCCTGTTGATGCACTTCTCTTTGCATCATGACGTCCGGGTCCACCACCTCTCGCGCTGCCGGAACTGCGAAGACCGGTTGCTCTGGCGATCCGGGCAACGGCGTTAACGCCGCTGGCTCTTGCGGGTCCGCCACGGGCTCGCCATTTTCTTGAACATGCACCGGCTCTTCTCCCTCCGGCGGAAGCTCTAGCGGGGGCGCATTGGCAGGACGTTCTGCCTTAACGGGCGTCTTCGCTGGCGAAGGCGTCGGTGTAGGAACGGGAGTGGGTTCTACAGGTGGGGCATAGAGCTCGGTCTCGGTGACTTCAATCTTACCTGCCATAGGTATATCAGCGACAATTTTTCGAATATCGCGAAGATTCTCGAAAACCTTGCCTCGCAGCTTGATCAAATCGCGGCCTTCTTTTTGGTAGTCATAGACATCCAGACGCACCATTTGCTCTTTGCTGCGATCCTGAGCCCACTCCTTGCAGTGCAAAGAAATCAGTTGCTCTTTATCATTGCCACGCAAGGTGCATTGAATAGGTTTGTTTAAGATGGCCGAGCCAATTCCTAAAATTTCTTGCAGATTTTCCGGATAGAAAGTGACTTGAATCTCTTTGTCATGCGGGGCTGAGAATTGGGCGATGCGCTTTGCCGGTGCTTTCTCGCTGCACTTTTCAAAAATTTCGGCCTTCTGGGGAAAACCATTCAAACCTAAAACGTCGCGCTGGACTAAATAACGGTCGCAACTGAAAAGGGACTTATTTGAAAGTTTGATGTTTTGTGAGGACAAGAGAGCCCTTTGAACCTTTCCAAAGGGCGACTTACCAACCGGGCGGCGCTCATCGTTGAGGACCCACCAAGCTTCCCGATGAATCGCGTCTGCCTGCTCGAAATAACGCGCAAATACGTGGACGCTTTTATCCTTCGTCTCTTCGACTTTGGTAGGTTTCATTCTCTGCGGAGGAGCCGAAACAGCAGGCACTACAGCGACGGGCTTTTCCTCTCGGGAAAAACAAGAAACCAGACCCAAAAAAAGGACCCCAAGGGCCAATGAGCGAACCAGGCGCATGATTTAAGTTTTGCAAATAGGCCGAGTGAAAACAAGAATTTACTTTACCCATCTCGAATCTTTACTCTATCCTTTGAAAGATCACATTTAAACAAGTTAGTTCAAAACCTGCAGAGTCAAACCTCCGCGGAAACTCTGGATGTTTTGAAATGACTTGTTAGCAACTTGGAGGAAAGATGGAAAAGATCTGGCTTAAAAACTACCCTAAAGAAGTCTCTACGGAAGTCGACGTGACGAAGTATTCGTCTCTTTTCGATCTTTACGAAGAGTCCATTCGCCTGTTTTCCCAAAAGAAAGCTTTCACCAACATGGGAGTCAGCCTCACCTTTTCCGAACTCGATCGCCAAGTGCAGATTTTCGCTTCATTCCTGCAAAATGAATTGAAGTTAAAAAAAGGCGATCGCATCGCCATTCAAATGCCCAATGTTCTGCAATTTCCAGTCATCGCTTTTGCCGCGTTACGCTCTGGTCTTACCATTGTGAATACAAACCCTCTCTACACAGCAAAAGAAATGCAACATCAGTTCAAGGACTCTGGGGCGAAGGCGGTCGTTATTCTTGCAAACTACGCAAGCCAACTTGAACAGATTCTGAGAGACACGCAGATTGAAAGTGTTGTTGTGACCGAGATCGGCGACATGTTTCCGGCGCCCAAAAGAATTCTGGTTAACTCGGTTGTGAAGTATATTAAAAAAATGGTGCCCGCTTACAATCTGCCTCAGGCTTACACCTTCCGCCAGGCGCTGGAACTAGGGGCCATGAAACCTTCTCAAAGAGTCGCGACAACATTGGATGACATCGCTTTCCTTCAGTACACCGGTGGCACCACAGGTGTGGCTAAAGGAGCGATGCTTCTTCACCGCAACGTACTTGCCAACGTTCTGCAAATCCGTGACTGGATGAAACCGAAGTTGCGCGAAGGCGAAGAGATCGCCGTTGCCGCTCTTCCTCTGTATCACATCTTCGCTTTGACTCTGAACTGTTTGGGACTTCTGCGTTATGGCGCGGAAAACATCCTGATCACAAATCCTCGTGACATCCCGGCCTTCATCAAAGAAATGAAAAAAAGTCCTTTCACCGTCTTGGCCGGTGTTAACACCTTGTTCAACGCTTTGATGAATAATCCCGCGTTCACAACGATTGATTTTTCAAAGGTAAAAATCAGTGTCGCGGGCGCCATGACTTTACAAAAAGCCGTAGCGGAAAAATGGATGGAACTGACCAAGTCCGTGATTGTCGAAGGATACGGCTTAACAGAAGCTTCACCGGTTGTGTGCTGCAACCCTATTGACGGCACAGACAGGGTCGGCACCATCGGTCTTCCCTTCCCTAGCACGGACATCAAGCTTTTAAATGATGACGATCAGGAAGTCGCCATGGGCGAACCTGGTGAGCTGTGCTGCAAAGGCCCGCAAGTGATGGCGGGATATTGGAACAAACCTGAAGAGACTGAAAAAGTTCTTAACGACGGCTGGCTACGTACAGGCGATGTCGCCACCGTGGATGAGCAAGGTTTCTTTAAAATCGTCGACCGCAAGAAAGACATGATTTTGGTTTCCGGCTTCAACGTTTATCCGAATGAAGTGGAAGAGGCGATTGCGTCACATCCCGGAGTGTTGGAAGTGGCGGCGATCGGGGTTCCTGATGAACATTCGGGCGAAATCGTCAAAGCAGTCGTCGTGAAAAAAGATCCGAATCTTACCGCAGAGGAAGTGATCGCCCATGCTCGCAAAAGCCTGACCGGTTATAAAACTCCCCGTTTGGTTGAATTCAGAACCGAACTTCCAAAAACCAACGTCGGCAAAATTCTGCGCCGAGCGCTTCGCGATACCGTGAAAGCCTAAGAAGCTCTTGCAAAAATAAAAAAGGCCGACATTGTCGGCCTTTTTTATTTAGGAATCTTTCAGCTAAAAACTAAGCTTTTTTATTCCAAGAAGCACACCATGCTTCTCCGTAAACAAGTTTACCTGCGAAGATAGTGCAAGTGCCGGCTTCTTTACCATTTTTCGTTTCTTTTTTCGCATAGAATGAGCAAGTCGCACAGTGGTTGCCTTTGGCTTCAGGAGCTTTTCTGTAGTCCTCGACGTATTTAACTGCCTTAGCGACAGAATCATTTGGATCTAGCATCGGCATACCGCCACCTGCGGCTGGAGCTGCGCCACCACGTTTTTTCTGAGCCTGAGCTGCAGAAGAGAAAACAGAATTCAAAACTGTAGGTGCAATGACTGCGACACCTGTGACTTTAATAAGTGTTGAAAAGAAACCGCGACGATTCATTTTGTTCTCGATCATGTTGCCTCCGATTGGGGTTTGCAATATCCAATCATATTAGCTTTCATTTGGTTTTCAACACCTATGCGCCGTGCGCCACATAATGTTGCACACTCTTAAGAAGGTCGCGCCTTCAGTTGACAGAGGTCGAGGAGGCTCGAGAATCCAGGATGGACTTTTAGTGCTTATGACAAAGGCAGGCGCGGCGGTTGAGAATATGGGCCGTGATCAAAAAGATACTTCCTAGAATCGTCACCACATCATGCTCGTGGATTTCCACCCACTCATGCGGCACCAAGGAAGCCCCACCCACCATCGCAAGCCCCAAAACCCCCAAAGCAAAGACCTTGCCTTGCTGGTGGTGCTTATAACCAGACCAAAAAGCAAAAAGACCAACAGGCACGACAAATAAAGCCATGACCAAATGCACCCATTCCTGGTGAAAGAACTCGCCTAAAACCGGCAAAGACAGGACTAACAAGGGTGTGACTAAACAGTGAAGGGCACAAAGACTTGAAAGAAAGATTCCCAGCTTATCCCAGCGATCTGTTTTTTCTTCAAATGATGCATGCTGAGAGTGATCTACTTCACAACACGAATCAATTTTTATAGATTTATCAAGGGTGATTTGTTCATCCACTTCAGACCGCCTTTGGTCATTTACTTTTGACCTAAATGCAAGTTACTGTCAACTGGATCTGCCATGCGGGGCATTTCAATTTAGAAAGATGAAGAAGGTACATGTCAGTGACGCAAACTCCCCCGATTTATGAGCTAGGCCCTGATTTTTATGACGAGGTTCAGGCGGCCGCCTTTCCCCAGGGAATTTTAAGATATCGCAACCAGCAGGCCGCACGCATTCTGGGTTTGGATCAGCTCGACGATGTACAGTGGAAAAAGCATTTTTGGTCCTTTGATGCTTTGCCTGACAATATCAAAAAACCGCTGGCCTTGCGCTATCACGGCCATCAATTCCAAGTTTACAATCCTCAACTGGGTGATGGCCGGGGCTTTCTGTTTGCGCAGGTTTTTGCGGGAAACAAACTTTACGACTTGGGCACCAAGGGCAGTGGCCAAACGCCCTACTCTCGCAACGGAGACGGACGCTTAACTCTCAAGGGCGCCTTTCGCGAAATCTTGGCCACCGAATTGCTGGAATCCTATGGCGTGAACACGAGCAAAACCTTTTCTGTTTTTGAAACCGGTGAAAGCCTAGACCGACAAGATGAACCGTCCCCCACCCGTTCCGGAGTTTTGGTGCGCATGAGCCACAGCCATATCCGCATTGGAACTTTTCAGCGACTGGCCTATCTTCAACAAAAGGACAATATCAGCAAACTGCTGCACTACTGCGTGCGACACTATTACCCCGATTTACAATCTCATGCGGGCGCAGAGCTGGCGGCGGCGTTTCTAAAAGCCGTTTCCCATGCTCTGGCGGAAACTTGCGCCTCCTGGATGATGGCAGGATTTGTTCATGGCGTGTTAAACACGGACAACATGAATATCACAGGTGAAAGCTTCGATTACGGTCCTTATCGTTTTCTCCCTCACTATGATCCGTCCTTCACGGCGGCCTATTTCGATCAATCAGGCCTGTATTGTTACGGCCGTCAACCCGCAAGTGTCTTATGGAGCCTGTATCAACTTGGCAGCTCTTTGCGCGTGGCCTATCCGGAGCTTCCTATTGAAGATGTTTTGGAAGATTATGCGGATGTCTTCAACTTCCATGTCCATCAAAGACTTTTGCGACGACTGAACTTAAAAAATCCTCTTTTAGATCCTCAAGGCGCTGCCGAGCTTAACTCTGAGCTAGTCGCAAATTTATTTCAGTTCATGGATCAGGAAAAAGCTTTGTTCGAACAGACCTTGTTTGATTTGCATTCAGGCGGCTCGGAAGAACGCCTTGCAAGATCACCGCTCAAAAATCTTTATAAAAAAGAGTCTTTTAAAAACTTGCGAGCAATGCTGGAAGCCTTCGAGACTGAATCAATTGAAAAAGAACAGCATCCTTACTTCTTGGGAAGTCAGGCCTGTTCTTTGTTGATAGATGAGTTGGAATCCATCTGGCAGCCCATCGCCGAAAGTGACGACTGGACTGCTTTTACGAAGAAGCTGCAGGATATCCGCAGCTTCCGTGGCGTCTACGAACCTTGATATCCCGTCAGTTTCGCCAGCTTGTGGCGGAACCACATTTTGAAATCCTCAATGAATCCGAAAGCCGCTGGCACAATAAGAAGTGTCAGCAACGTCGAACTGACCAGACCACCGATAATCGCAATCCCCATAGAGGTTCGCATCGCAGAGGCCTCGTTCAGACCAATCGCGATAGGAATCATCCCGGCAATCAAAGCCAATGACGTCATCAGGATCGGACGAAGACGCGTGCGACATGCTTTTAGCAAAGCCGTGTTACGCTCAAGACCTTCGTGAATCAACTGATTCGTATAGTCGACTAGCAAGATCGAGTTCTTAGCCACGACCCCTAAAAGAAGAACAATACCAATCAACGAGAAGATATCGATCGTCTTGCCGAAAATCAAAAGTGCCAAGAATGCGCCGGTCATTGCCAAAGGCAACGCCAGAAGAATTGAAAACGGCGTGATGAAACTTTCATACAAACTTGCCAGAACAAGATAGATGAAGGTCACACCCAAGAAAATTGCCAGAAGCATGTTTTCAATCAGCTCTTTAAAGTCATCCGCCTGTCCTTGGAATTTATAATCAACGCCCGGAGGTGGTGGCAGTTCGGTTTTGATGATTTTTTCGATTTCAGCGGAAATGGTCCCCAGAGCCCCGCCCTTGGCCAAGTTTCCTGAAATCTGAATGTAACGGCCTTTGTTCTGACGATTAATCTGAGAATAACCGAAAGTCTCTTCACCCTTAGCGATGCGTGAAAGAGGGATCATGTTAAAGTTCGAATTCGGCACTAGAGTTGTCGAAAACTGCGTTCTTAAATCGCGGAACACCTCTTCAAAACGCACTCGGATTTTATAGTCGATACCGTTTTCACGGAAGATCGCCTGTTCATTTCCTTCGGTGCGATTACGAAGTTCTGCACCGGCCGTCACGGTCGACACACCCAGAGCTTCAGATTTAGCGCGATCAAAGACCACATGGAATTCCGGTTTTCCTGAACGGAAGTTTGTATCCACATCCACAAGGCCCGGGATCTTCTTCATGCGCTCCACCAACTTCACGGCGTAAGCATTCAGATCTTCCAGGTTTTCCCCTTGAATATTCACGTTCAAAGGCTTTTGCCCCGAGTTCACGGCATCGATATCGCCCAACGAAACAATGGCTTCCTTGTTAAACTGCGTAAGCTTTTTACGCACTTCTTCCTTGTAGTCCGTCGTCGACATAGAACGCTTTTTTCGCTCTACCAGACGCACAAACAACATGGCTTTATTGGATTCATTATTGGTATTACCAACCACCGTTAAAACCATATCGACTGCGGCATCATTCTCAAAAATCTTTTCGACTTTTTCCGTGAAAGCACTCGTCGCCATCAAAGAAGATCCGACTGGCATCTCGATATTCACGTTAAACTCGCCGTTATCCGGCGAAGGCAGGAAGGTTTTAGGAATGAAGGCGATAGAGACCAGGGACCCGAAGAAAATCAACGTCCCCGCCAACAGGATCTTTTTAGGATTCGCCAGCGTGTACTTCAGACCTTTTTCATAGATATCCTCAAGCCGAGTTTGAAAGCGGTCAAAGCCAGCCAACATTCGTCCAATAAGACCTGTTCCTTTATGATGCTCGTTGGGATGCGCCATATAGGCTGAAAGCATCGGCGCCACGGTGAACGCGTCAAACAGAGAAATCAGCATCGTGAAGACGACCGTCAAACCGAACTGCTTAAAAAATTGTCCTACAATCCCTTGTAAGAATGAAATCGGACCGAATACGGCAATCACCACAAGTGTAGTTGCAATCACGGCCATAGCCACTTCTTTGGTTCCATCCAGAGCGGCGTCTTTTGGTTTCTTGCCCATTTCCAAGTGACGGAAGATGTTTTCCCGGACCACGATGGCATCATCAATCAATAATCCCACCGCCAATGAAAGCGCTAGCAACGTCATCAAGTTGATCGTAAAGCCCATGGCATACATGATAACAAAGCCTCCCAAAAGGGAGTTCGGCAAGGCCATCGCCGTGATGAAAGTGGAGCGCGCGGACCCCAAGAAGAAGAACACAACGATCACACAAAGAATGATACCAATAATGATCGATTCTTTAACGTCATACACATTCAACTGAATAGGACGAGAAGTGTCGCGAACCAAAGACACCTCGCCGCTGATCTTGCGTTCTTTTAAGAGCGCATTGATCTTGGCAATATTTTTGTTCACGTTTTCGGCAACAGCGACGGTGTTTGCTCCCCGCTGCTTATAGATATTCATCAAAAGCGCTGAACGGCCTTTGATGCGACCAATAGTTTTTTGGTCTTCCAAACTGCGCACGACCTTACCGATATCCTGAACCAGCACTGCGCGGTCAGAACCGATAAAGTTCACGTTCACTTCGGCAATCTGTTTTAAAGCGTCAAACTCGCCCGAAGTTCTCAGGGTTGTTTCACTTTGAGGATTTTCGATTTTTCCGATCGGTGTGTCTTTTGAAGTATCTAGGATACGCTGAGATACCTGCAGCATGGAAATCTTACGCTCCTGAAGCTTGTTCTTATCCACGATAACGTGAATTTCCTGCTTCCGACCACCGAAGATATCCACTTGTCCTACGTCCTTCAGACGCTCAAACTGAGGTTTGATAATCTCATTCGCCAAATCGAAAGCCTGACCTTCAGGAAGATCCGACGTCACCGCCAAGACCACAATCGGCTGATCGGCGGGGTCAAAACGGCGAATTACCGGCTCATAAATATCCGCAGGTAAATCCCGACGAATATTACCCAGGCGGTTCCTCACCTCTTGCTCTACTTCTTTGATATCCGTGCCTAACTGGAACTCCAGAACGACAATGGCCACACCGTCCAGATTGTTCGAAGTCAAAGTCTTAAGACCGGAAATACTCCCCACCTCATCTTCGATCAATTTCGAAACTTGCTTTTCCAAATCCAGAGGCGAGGCCCCCGGATAAGTTACTTGTACGAAAAGAACCGGGAACGTCACATCCGGAAACATATCCACAGGCATGCGTTTTAAAGAAAACGCCCCCAGAATCAGCATCAAGATGACGATACAGGAAATAAAGATGGGCCTGCGAATGGATAAACTAGGTAAGTTCATTCTTATTTCTCCTCAACGACGATAAATAAACGTCCTTGAGCCTCCATTTTTCTTTGTTCTGATTTCAATTTCGTCAACGCCAGTTCGGCTTCTTCGGCGTCTTGCTCGGCCGTGATCACGTTCGCGGTGATAGAACGACCCTTATTGAAAAGATCCGCCTGGGCTTTTGCCGCCTGCATCTGCAATGAAGAAATTTGCGTTGCCGAGTCCACGCGTTTTGTCATCTCAACATAACGGCGATTCAATTCGATCCAAGAGCTTTCACTATCCAGCATCTTTCTTTCACTTTGCAGCTTGGCTGCTAAAGCCTCTTTGCGAGCCGCCGACTGCGCCGATGTTTTTACATCCGTGTCGAAAAGATAAACCAGATTTAAACCGGCCTTCCATGTCGGTAAATCCGTGTCTGTCCACTTACCCGTGGCATCAGAAATACCTTTGTTCGGCTGAAAATTATTTGTATTGTATGCACCCGACAACACAAGATCGGGTCTGTAGGCGTCCTCGGTCTCGCGAGCGACTAAAGACATAGCTTTGGCATTCAACGAAGCCAAATATGCGTCCAGAGCCACCACCTTACCGTCTTTGCCATCCACCATTGAGTTCAAAGAACGTTTTTGCGCAATGTCGCCGGTAATTTCAGGAAATGCCTCGGCATCCGTCAGCTCCAAAAAGTCGCGGATTTTTCTTTTGGCTGCCGCCAAGTCATCTTCCGCAGAAATCAACGTCAACTGGCGAGCGGCCACCAAAGCCTGCGTGGAAAGCAGATCCGCACGATCACTGATCCCGTCATTCACGCGACGACGCGTCCAGCTTTCGATGCGCTTAGCCCGCTCCAAAGAAGCCCGGCCGATTTTTAGATTTTCCGTCTGATAGATATAATCCCAATAAGCGGCCTCTGCTTCGACGAGCAGGACCTTTTTCTGCAAGTCATAGCGTCCCACTTCAGCCTCGGTAGCGGCATCCTGGCGCTGCCAACGCAAACGGGTTGCGCGTCCGAAGGAATCTCGCCACAAGGATTGATTAAGGGACACTCCCAACGAGCCATAAGAGAACTTACCAAACATCGGGTTCAACAACGTGCCTTCGTTTTCAATTTCACTGGCGGTCGCAGAGATGGCAACAGAAGTTCCCGTGGAAAACTTCTTTCCTAGGCCCAGACGCAAATCCTTCGCTGTTGTTTGAGTTCCTCCCAATTGCGCGAACTGACCTAGCGGACTCTTGTCACTTAGATATCCGACGCCAGCAGTCAGTTGCGGAACCAATTCCATATCCGCGGCTTCGCGGCGATCTTGGGCCGCCTCTTGGCTGGATTGATAAGATTGCAGACCTTTGTGTTTGGTCTCGACTGTTTTCAAATACTCTTGCAGATTCATTGCAAAAGTTTGCGGTTGCCACAGACACAGCAGTAAACCTACGACGGCTCCCTTTTTCATTTAAAAATCCCTTCTAAGAAAATCATCGAAATCTGATCAATAAATTGTTGGCGCTGCTCGGGCATTTCGTAAAGCCCATCATTCCACGAGCACTTGCAATCGAGCATATTAAAATAGCCCAAAATACCCTCAACAAGACAGACAATGAAGAAACGCGGATTGACCTTCTTATTGACGATCCCCGCTCTTTGTCCTTTTAAAATAATGGTTTCAATTTTTTCCCCCGAGCTGATCATCATGCTTTCGTGAATTTCCCGGGAAAATGGCATTCCCGAAAGCTTTTCACGCGTCATGATTTTTGCCATCAAAGGGTTCGCTGCCCGCATATCAATAATGGCATTCACCAAAGACACAATGGCCTTGCGCAAAGTTTTTTCGGAAACTTCCTGTTGTTCAAAGTCGTTTACGACACTATCAATTTGCAGGAAAATTTTTTGCACGAATTCTTGGATCACCGTCTTATAAAGGCCTTCTTTGCCGCCAAAATAATAGCTGATCAAACTTAAATTAAGTCCGGATTCTCGGGCGATGTCGCGTGTGCTGGTGCCGTGCAAACCTTCGTTAGCGAAGAGCACCGTAGCGGCTTCCATGATTTTTTGACGAGGACCCAGCTCGTCAGCTGCGACATCTTTGATGAGATTCATGGAAATTAAAGGTAATGAATCCCTCGGTTTAAATCAAATGATTTAATCAAATGATTGAAAGGGCTTTACTGACAGACTGGTGAAAACAAAAAACCCTTGGAATTCCAAGGGTTTTTATATGATTTCAACTGAACAAAAACCTATTTAGCAGGTGCAGCTTCGCCTTTTTTACAGTCGTCACACTTTTTATCCAAAGGACATTCAGAGCCAGCGCACTCTTTTTTGGCTTCGGCTTTGCGACCACAAGCGCAGTCTCCGTGGTGATGAGATTTTGTGTGAGCGCAAGCGCCCAACATCATAGCCACAGCGGAAGATAACAAGATCATTTTAAGATTCATTGAAGTACTCCTATGTTGTTCATTCTTAAGCTTGAACCAAATGTTTTGTGTGTACAAGAACAAACAAATCTCCACCGACCGTATAGATTCTTCATGAAAATGCCGCTTTGAGGCTTAAAATCTCCGTAATTTTGCACGAAAAAGATGCAAATCCTCCTCTTATATGGGACTTGATGCACAGTGTGTAATTTCAACAAAACCCTAACACATTGTTTTGTTGAATCTGTCTGCGAACTGGGGCTTAATAAATCCGATTCGCGGAGGGGGCCCGATGAATTTCACTAGGGGAACATTATTACTGACAATGTTTTTGGCGTTTACAGCCAAAGCAGAGTCCACGGTTCCCTACGCGCAAGCCTCCAGCTCCGCCACAAAACCACAAGCCGTTTTTCGCGAATACTACACAATAAATGAAAAAACCTCTGAGCTCGGCGGCGGCACAAAAGCGGCTTACGATTCAAGGGACTTCTCTCAACTGACTGAAGAGTTAGGGCCTCATCAATTCATTATGATGGCGGCAAAAAAGCTCATTTATAGCCTTCTACAATGGACTCTGCACAGTGAGGATCGCCCCACACCGGAAGAGGGTTATATTCGCAAACTCCACTTCGGCCGCTGGATCAACGATCCTACGGATGACACCTGCATGAATACCCGCGCGAAGGTTCTGGTTCGCGACAGCCTTCAGGATGTCACTTATAGAAACGAAAGAAATTGCGTCGTAGAAGATGGCCTGTGGGATGATCCGTACACGGGCGAGCAAGTCACGTCTTCTCGACAAATTCAAATTGATCACATGGTTCCTCTAAAGAACGCCTATGTTTCCGGGGCCTATAGATGGGATTATAAAACGCGCTGCCTGTACGCTAATTACATGGGTTACCAGAATCATTTGATTCCCGCTGGTGCCCGCGAAAACATGTCGAAGGGCGACCGTGGCCCTGAAGGGTACATGCCACCAAATCTCCAATACCGCTGCCAGTACATTAAAGACTGGTTGACCGTGAAGTTCATTTGGCGATTAAACATGAATGCCAATGAAGTTCAGGCCATTCACGAAATCTTTACGAACTATGGCTGTCGGCCTGCAGATTTCCGTCTGACCAAAGAACAACTCGATGAGCAACGCCAGCACATTCAGGATAATATCGAGTTCTGTATGATCAATAAAAGATGATCTATAATATTCTCTTCGAGGACGACTACTTCCTCGCAGCTGAAAAACCAGCCGGGCTGCCGTCCCAGCCGACCGTCGATAAACGCCGCCCCGACTTCTTCACAAGTTTAAAAAAACAACTCAAAGATGAACGCGGCACCGACTTTTACTTAGGCCTGCACCACCGTTTAGACCGCGACACTTCCGGTGTGATGATTTTCACAAAGAATAAAATCGCCAACGAACCCCTGGCCGAGATGTTTAAAAAGCACCTCATTCAGAAGACCTACCTCTGCCTGACTGCTCCCAAAAAATGTCCCGATCAGTGGGAGATAAAAAACCATCTCACGGAAGTCCGCGATCCCGTCTTAAAGAAAATAAAAATGAAGTCCGTGCATTCCGGCGGCGACAAAGCCCACACACTATTTCGCAAACTCAAGACCTTCAAAAAAGGCCATTTGATCGAAGCCCAACCTCAGTCAGGACGAATGCACCAAATTCGCGTCCACCTGGCCGAACAAGGTTTAGGAATTTTCGGCGACGACATCTACCCCGCCCCAAAAAACCCCACCGCCCCCAGACTGATGCTGCACGCCCTCAGCCTAGAGTTCATCCACCCATTCACAAAAATCTCCATAAAAATAGAATGCCCACTCCCCAAAGACTTCCAACAAATGGAACAACAACTCTCCTAAAAAACCACGATCCCAACCCAGGCACCAGTCCTCTTTTGCAAGCTCCGTAGACCTGCGAGAGTCACTATGTTGGACAAATTCAAGCCAGCTAAAACACTCACTACGGCTCTACTTATCACAACAGTTCTTATGAATAATAACCTCTTTAACTTTATAATCTTTATCAAGAAGTCCCACGATCTGCCATGTTTCGCCATTTGACTTAGGGTCCTCAAAGACAATGTAGGCCGGGTACATATCGGTAAAATAATATCCATCCTGCGAGCCCAACATTTCTCTGATTTCTAATCTGTTTTTGCCAACGAGGGCTTTGGTTTTAATTATGGAAACCACCATTTTTGAGCGATCATTGGTCGCAGAAGATTTAAACTTTTGGGCATCAAAACTTTCTGACCCCCATCTTTTTTCGGCTTGTTTTAAGCTCATAGTTTCGCCGCGCCAGAAATGCTTTACGCTGGCAAAAGCGATCCCACATAAGGTCATAACCAGTAAAGGTATATAGATATATTTTTTCACACTTACTCCTTTAGTTTGGCGAGCTCTGATTTCTTTAAAGCTTCTTTGAAGGATTCTAAAATGGATTCGTCGGAGAAGTTTTTGTTTTTTATGAGAGTTTCAGAACGTAATATACCAAGCCTATTGTTGGCGTTGTCCATGGCAAACTCTCTTTCGGCTGCAAGAGATCTTGTTCATGTGCATTTAAGATTTTAAGAGCATAATCTTTTCCATAGGAATTTGTAAGAAGTCCTGCCCATATGAAATGTCGGCAGGCATCACTTGCATCATTTGTTTTACTTTTAGCGTATAAATTATGACAAAGTTCTTCGGCCTTCCATGAAAGGCGATATGCGCCAAGTGCCTTAGCAGGATCCTCAGCAGCTAAGGCTCTTTCTGCTGAAGTTAAACCTGGATAAAGATCGGATAATTTAAATAATGTTTCTTTTGCCTGAGATACTTTGCAAAACTCATCGCACCTATCTCTGCACATGAAATCTCCCATGTCCACGGGAGCAATGGAGCAATCAACTAAGCAAATGTCTTTTGCAGGCTTAATTCCAGTGCCTTTGAACCAGTCTAAACAATCATCACCGATTGCTGGCAATGCCATCACTATTATCGCTGTCGATAGTAGAATGAGTTTTTTGTGCATGGGCCCTCTTTATTATAAGAATAACTTAGATAAATTAAGGCTGGTAGTAGAAAGAGACCTGAATCACTGAGGAAGGCAGCGAGTGAACAAGATCGCCTAAATTTTTAAAATTCATATCCTCGAATTAGAGAACCTTTTTGGGGGTTTTTGAACTTATCAACAGTTACGTGAGAAGCCGCCCCCGGGGTGCTTCAAGTTTCTTAACGATACGAACGCGGTAAAGAAATAAATCATTATCCACTTGTGAGCTTCCAAAGTTAACTATCGAATCCCACTAAAAAGCGAGCCCCAAAGGGGCCAGCAAGTCCAAAACACCAAGCACCACTTCCTCTTCTTTTGCGAGTTCCGCAGGCCTCAGTAGACACCACGAAGGCAAAACAAATTCATCGAGCCAAAAAACTAACTTAATTAAGTGAAGTAGTCCGAGCGAGGACTGTCTGAAGCAAAAGAAGAGGAAGTGGTGCCCCGGGCCGGAATTGAACCGGCACGCCCCTGTAAAGGAAGCCCAGGATTTTAAGTCCTGTGCGTCTACCAATTTCGCCACCGGGGCACGCGAAAGACAATCGAACCATTTCTGGCTATAAACGTCAATAACAGACCCTCTGAGTTACCCGATAATTTTGAAGTTTGCTTAATAAATAGGATGACTTGAAAGAATCCAAGGGCGGAAAGCCCTATTTCAGCTCCTTCAAGGCGATAAATAAACCGCACAGTTCCTCGCAACCGTTATTCCGAGAAGAGTGATTATTTAAAGCCTCCTCCAACCAGGGAGTCGTCTCATTGAGCCTGTTGGCCAGCCACGCGGTCGGCGTCCAATATTTCTGCAAGGCATATTTAAGATCAGGAACATAAAGACTGACGCCATCCCAGGGCTTTCTTAGAAAGACCATTCCCAGATAGTTCAAATCCAAAATGACTAACAAAGGGTAAAGCCACCACCAGCTCAGCCCGCGAATCACGTTAGACCACTCCCCCAACCCCATCACATCGGGAAATTTAAAGCGTAATTTTTTTTCATCGAGATTGTTCTGATGAAAGAAGCCCCTTCGCCCCATGGCCCTAAGCCATTTTCGAATCTCGCTTTTCCACCCCAAAAGCGCCAACGCCAAAATCAATCGACTGGCTTGATCACGACTAAAACAGCGCGGATGGGTGTCCCAAAGATCACCATAGGGAGATCGCCGATAGACCCCGGGTAAAACCTGAAAATTTTGAATGAGGAGGCGACCTAAAGCCTCGGCCTCAGACCGTCTTCCCAGAAGAGCTAATAAAGAACACACAAGCCCCGTCCGATGCGCCGAGTCCCCGTTACTTCCATCAGCCTGAACATAGAGCCCACAAGAGTCGATCATCGCCATAGCATAACACAGAAGAAAAAATAAAGGCCGCTGGTTTTCACCAACGGCCTTAGATTCACAAGCCTTTTTTGTGAGTTTTTTAGAATGTCACCGGAGTCATATGTGGCAGTTTTGCCGCATCAGAATTTCCAATGATCATGCCACGCACTCGTGAGTGACGAGAGGCTGGGCTGAATGGCAGGCCTTTGTATTTAGGCGATGCCATCGCTGGAACCCAACGTCCTTTATCGTCCACAACCCATTCACGGAAGTACATGCTGGTGTGCGTACCTTCAACCAAGTAGTCAATGGTAGCGCCCGAACCCGCCAACTTCATCGCTGTACGGAATGTGAACAAGTTTTCCGCCATGCCTTCACCGAACTTACCGTAAGCGGCGGCAAAAGCTTTTGCATCCGAGTTCATATATTTCGACATAGCTTTCAAGGCGAAATACATCTTGCTGGCTGCGCCGGCAGTGCGTTTGCTAGTACGAGTTACACAAGAACCCGGACCGCTTGCATCAATCATGCAGTAGTCATACGGGTCGCCGTTTGTGCGGAAGTAGTCATAGATCTGATCCGTCGATAAATCGATGAATTGATCTTGAGTCATACTTTGTGCGGCAGCCATCAATCTCATTGTGTTCTCTTCACTGAAGTTGACGTTGAATTCAACACCACTATATCCAAGATCACGATCAGGAACACCGACCATCAGGATATTTAAACCTGTCTTTTTGACAAGGTCGTAAATCCCTTTGCGCAAGCGAGCTCCATTAGAACTTTCATGACGGAAGGCATAAGAGTATGTACCGAACATGCTTTCCATGCGCTCTTTTGTATCCCAGTTTTCCACGGCATATTTAGCACCATAGAACATGAAGTCTGTTTCTTTGTGTTTGAACCAGAAACGAGAATCTTCTGAATCTGAGTAGATACCGTAGTGAACTTGAGCGGTGTTACGATCAATGTGCAAGTCTGAAGTCGTGAATGAGTTCACGCGTCCTTCACTGTATGTTTTATTCCAGATAATTGGAATAGAAAGTGATTTGCTTGCCACACGTCCTGTGGAAACTGTTCTGAATGTCTCCACTTTAAGAACAGGGGCACGTTCGACCAAGTTCGCCGGCGGATTCGTCGCAAAGTTTTCTGACGCCAACACGTTTCCGCGAATCACGTCTTCGTAAGCTTTTCGACCTGTTTCTGTCGTCATATCGAATAGGAATGAGAATCCGTCGTCAGAATACTTGAAGTCATTCACACTCAAAGTCAGGATTGCCACATTTGTAAACATCGAGAAGCTGTTCAATTTACCGCGAGTGATCTTCACGTAAACTTTTTCCGAGTCCACTTTCTCAACATAGGTTTCCCAAGTACCACTCGCAAGTTTCGCAACTCCTGCGCCAACAGGGCCGAATCCTGCACCTGCAGAGAAGATAAGTCCCCCGCTTCCTAGGTACGTAATACTGTCGCCCGTATCCCAAGCGTCAAGATCTGACGCCTCTTTAGGCACCTGCCAACGTCCACCCATTGCATAAGCGCGGTCGAGCGTGCTGACATAGCGAACAGACTCAGTCTGCTTACCGACAATAGGTAATACGCCGACGTAACCCCAGAAGTGCTGACGAAGTCCCGAAGCATTGTCGAACCAGAATCGTACTTGCGCACCAATACCGACCTCAATAGAGCCATAGACTGTTTTTTGGAAACCGTCAGTGTAATCTCCATAGATCAAAGTGTCTGAGCTAGGGCGATAGTCGTATTTTACAATTGATTTCGGCTGCACATCTCTGAAGTGCGGAGTCAAGTTCACGATGTAAGAACCATAGTCAAAACTCAAGTGGAAAAGAGGTTTCAACTTGGCCTTCAACTCGTTTTCTTCTTCTTCATCAAAACCGGTCGTTCCTGTTGTTGACGCTGAAGAGGTCGTCGAACTTGTGTCGTCGCCCGCCGTCGTTGTGGAGGTGGTATCATCACCTGCCGTCGTCGTCACTGTCGGTTCACCCGATGTCGTGGTGACCGTGGTGTCTGGGCCATAAGTAGTTGTATCAGGACCGGCTGTTGTTGTGACCGTAGTGTCAGGGCCTGCCGTCGTGGTTACAGTTGGACCGTAAGTGGTTGTACCGTGGTTCCCTTTATGGCCGTTGTTTCCGTTATTCCCGTTATTCCCGTTATTCCCGTTATTCCCGTTA